>JAGBGL010000156.1 GCA_017936025.1 Bacillota bacterium
GAAGCAGGTGTAGAGTATGGAATCGTTATGGGTGGTGCGGGCCTGATTTCTGACAGTACAATGAAAAATTTATTAGCTTATTAAAAAAATGAGACTTGATTATATCAAGTCTCATTTTTTATTAAATTACTCTGATCTTGATGATGCCCGGCATGCCCAGTGCGTACTGGATCGCATCCATTTTGATCTCGTCGTCGATATCCATCATTGTAACGGCGAAGTCGCCTTTGGATTTGTTAGTAAGGTCACGGATGTTGATGCCCAGGTCAGACATGATACCGGTAACCTTGCTCAGCATTGTAGGGATGTTCAGATGCAGGATAACTACTCTTGCCTTTGCATCAGGGTTAAGATCGCCCATATCACATGCAGGGAAGTTTACAGAGTTCTTAATGTTACCTTTTTCGATATATTCCATGATCTCATCAGTTGCCATGGAAGCACAGTTGTCTTCAGCTTCTGCGGAAGATGCTCCCAGATGCGGCAGAACGATTACATTGTCAAAGTTTATAACGCGGTCATCGGTAAAGTCAGTGATGTATTTTTTTACTTTGCCGGAAGCCAGCGCCGCCTCAAGAGCATCTACATCAATCAGTTTGTCTCTGGAGTAGTTGAGGAAGATGACTCCGTCTTTCATCTGTTCAAAAGCTTTTGCGTCTACCATCTTGTTTGTGGATTCCATTGCAGGAACATGGATTGTGATGAAGTCGCATTCAGAATACAGATCTGCAAGATCATAAACGATCTTTGTCTTGTTGGACAGGCTGTGAGCCGCTTTTACATTCAGGTAAGGGTCATATCCGATAACGTCCATGCCCAGTTTCTGGGCTGCATTAGCAACGAGGACTCCGATTGCACCAAGGCCGATTACGCCCAGAGTTTTTCCCTGGATCTCAAACCCTGCGAACTGTCCTTTGCCTTTTTCTACAGCTTTTCCTACACCCTCTGTACCTTTCAGAGTCTTAGCCCATTCGATACCTTCGGGAATATTTCTTGCGCCCAGGAAGAGGCCTGCCAGAACCAGCTCTTTGACTGCGTTGGCATTTGCGCCCGGAGTATTGAATACCACGATGCCTTCTTCTGCGCATTTTTCGATAGGAATATTATTTACACCTGCGCCTGCGCGGCCGATTGCCAGCAGGTTGTCGGAGAATTTCATGTCGTGCATAGCGGCACTTCTTACCAGAATGCCGTGCGCTTCATCGATGTTTTCGGTGATACTGTATGCATCTGTGAGTCTGCCGAGTCCGACCGGTGAAATCTTATTTAGAGTTGCAATTTTGTACATTTGAACCACCTCGCGTATGCTTTTTTGTGTGTTAACACTAAATTTCTGCTATTCCTTGATTATATCACTTTACCGAAAAACAGTAAAGTGATATAATTATTTACAGCTATAGAATAAATAACGGCATTGGAGGCATTCAAAATGAGTAAAGAAAGAGCATATAACTTTTCAGCAGGACCATCTATGTTACCGCTGACAGTTATTGAGGATGTTGCTGCAAACCTGGCTAACTACGAGGGGTGTGGTGAATCTGTAATGGAAATGAGTCACCGTTCTAAAGAGTTCAAGGCTATCCTGTCTGATGCAGAGCAGAATCTGAGAGATATCATGAATATTCCTGAAAACTATAAAGTCCTGTTCCTGCAGGGCGGCGGTACGCTGCAGTTTGCAATGGTTCCGCTGAACCTGATGAGAAATACAGGCAAAGCAGACTATGTAGTAACGGGAGCGTGGGCTAAGAAAGCGGCAAAAGAGGCACAGAAATTCGGCGATGTTAAAATCGTGGCTTCCTCAGAAGAATCTACTTTCTCATATATCCCTGAAGTCAAAAAAGAAGACTTCAGAGAAGATGCTGACTATGTTCATATAACTCTGAACAATACTATCTACGGAACACGCTATCCATATATTCCGGAAACGGGCGATATTCCGCTGGTAGCAGACATGTCATCTAATATCCTGTCTGAAGAGATCGATGTTACAAAGTTTGGTCTGATATATGCGGGGGCGCAGAAAAACGTTGCTCCTGCGGGCGTTACTATCGTGATAATCAGAGAAGATCTGCTGGGACATGCAAAGGAAACCGTTCCTACATATCTGGACTACAAGATCCATGCTGATAACGATTCCGCTTACAATACACCTAACTGTTTCGCTATCTACGTTGCAGGTGAAGTATTTAAATACATCAAAAATATCGGCGGCATCGCTGCAATGCAGAAGATGAATGAAGAAAAGGCTCAGAAGCTGTATGACTACATCGACAGCAGTGAACTGTACACTTGTCCGACAAGAAAAGAAGACCGTTCTCTGATGAATGTGGTTTTCGTAACAGGCGATACTGATCTGGACAAGAAATTCGTTGCAGAAGGTAAAGCTGCAGGCCTGCACAATCTGGGCGGACACAGATCCATCGGAGGAATGAGAGCAAGCATCTACAATGCTATGCCGGCAGAGGGTGTTGACAAACTGATTGACTTCATGAAGAAGTTCGAAGCAGAAAACAAATAGATTTATTTCAGGGCTTCCCTTCTCAGAGGGGAAGCCTGTTCGTTTTGATTGGTAAAAAACGGGTATCAATCAAACATAAAGGAGGTAAAAAGCATGAAATATTTTATCCTGGTACCGGACGGAGCGGGAGATGATCCGGTAGCAGCTCTGGGCGGAAAAACACCGCTGGAAGTTGCCGAAATGGAAACTATCAATGAGCTGGCTTCAAAAGGTAAAATCGGCACAGTTAAGACTGTTCCGGACGGCATCGCACCGGGCTCCGATGCGGCAAATCTGTCAGTAATGGGATATGACCCGTCTGTATATCTGACAGGAAGATCTCCGCTGGAAGCTGCAAGCATCGGGATCGATATGTCTGATACAGACGTTGCGTTCCGTACAAATATAATCACACTAAAAGGCGAAGGTGACTATGAAGATCTGATCATAGAAGATCACAGCTCCGGAGATATCTCAACAGAGGAAGCCGACCAGCTGATCCGTGCTGCGAACGAAGCTTTCGCAGATGAAAAGATCAAGTTCTATACAGGAGTAAGTTACCGCCACTGTCTGATCGTGAAGGACGGCTCAACAGATTATGAATTTACACCTCCTCACGATGTGCTGGGCAAGAGAGCGGGTGATTATCTGCCTAAGGGTGAAGGCTCCGAATTTATTACAGATATGATGAAGAAGAGCTATGAATTCCTGAAGGATCATCCTGTGAATAAGGCACGTATTGAGAAGGGACTGAACCCTGCCAATACATTGTGGATCTGGGGACAGGGCAAAAAACCTAACCTGTCCAGGTTCGCAGATAAGTACGGGATCGACGGAAGTGCGATTTCGGCAGTTGACCTGATCAAAGGGATCGCTATCTGCGCGGGCCTTGGATCCGTAGATGTTGAGGGAGCAACAGGAACTCTGCACACAAACTTTGAAGGAAAATGTGAAGCAGGCATAAACGAATTCAAATCCGGAAAAGACTTTGTGTACATGCATCTGGAAGGACCGGATGAATGTTCCCATCAGGGAGACATGGAAGGCAAGATCCAGTGCATGAAAGATATCGACCAGAAGGTGCTGAAGCCAACTATCGAATATCTCCGCAGCACAGGAGAAGATTTCCGTGTACTGATTGTACCGGATCACAGAACTCCTCTTGCAATCAGAACTCACTCTTCAGATCCTGTTCCATACGTGATTTATGACAGCCGTATGGAAACAGAACCGGACACTGCGAAACAGTTCAACGAAAAGTCAGGCAGCACAGGTCAGTATTTCGACAGTGGTTATGAATTAGCAGATTTCTTCTTTGAAAAATAGGAAAGTATAATGAGAACCCAAAATAGATTACTGATTTTAATAATGATTATCGCAATTGCCAGCACTTTATGGGTGCCGGCATTTGCTGTTTCAAAAGATAAAAATGAAATAAATAATGCTGCGACGCATGCGCTTGTGCCGATAGAGGCAGAAGCGGCAATCGTAATGGATGCAGAAACAGGACAGATACTATTTGAAAAAGATGCTTATACGATGCGCGAGCCTGCAAGTGTAACAAAAATCATAACTTGCCTGGTAGCGCTTGATGAGCTGGATATGGAGCAGAAGATCACCGTGAAAGCAGACGGCAATCCGACAGGAAATGTTATTAATGTCAAAGCGGGAGAGGTGTTCACTGCAGAACAGCTGATCTATGCTCTGATGCTTCCGTCTGCAAATGATGCGGCGGTTGCACTGGCCGTTGAAATAGCCGGCTCAGAGGATGAATTCTGCAAGATGATGAACGCGAAAGCCAAAGAATGCGGAGCAAAGAGTTCAAATTTCATGAATCCGAACGGACTCAACTGGCCGGGGGACGAATCTCATCTGACGACTGCATATGACCTTGCGGTGATCACCCGCGAAGCACTGAAAAACGAGACTTTCAGAAAAATCGTAAGCACTCTGGAATATAAGATCCCGAAAACAAACAAGTCCGAGGCAAGAAAACTGGTCAATACAAATAAGTTCCTGTGGAATGCAGATACGGTCGAGTATGTGAAATCAAAAATCACAAAGCCGGAGGAACTGTGGGTGCCTAAATATTATGAAGGCGTAGTTGGAGTGAAAACCGGAACTACAAGTACTGCGGGAGCATGCTTTGTAGGTGCGGTAGACATTCACGGAACAGAACTGATTTCTGTTGTCCTGAATTCCGAGGAAGACGGCAGGTATAAAGACTCCGCGGCTTTATGGGATTATTCTGTGAAGAATTTCTATGATACACATGTGATGGCAAAGAAGGGTGAAGTCCTTGAAAACATCCGTGTAAAGAGGGGCGAAGTCAGAAAAGTGGAAGCAGTGGCCGAAGAGGATGCTGTAATCAACGTTATAAAAGGTGAAAAGATAAAAGGTGTAAAAGTAAAGACAGAAAAATTTGAACTGAAAGCACCGGTCAAAAAGGCGATATCATCGGTACAGTCAGAGTCTATGATGGCGATGAGGTCGTATGAGAAAGAAATCTGATCGCGGCAGAGACTGTAAAGGAAGGGGGATTCCTTTCTATCTTCGGTATCCCTGACTGGCTCGCGCCGTTTGTATACATAACTATCGTACTGCTTGCGGCAATTGCGGCGATCCTTATCTATCTGAAAAAGAAGGATGACGAAAAACGCAGGGCGCGCAGAGAGCGCCGCAGACGCAGTGCATAGCAGCAGTAATTCTACAGGTGGACAGAATGTTTGATATTCAGGAAAACTTAAAAACGCTTCCGGATTCTCCGGGAGTGTATATGCACAAGGATAAGCTGGGACAGGTTATCTATGTGGGCAAGGCGATCTCCCTGAAGAACCGTGTCCGCCAGTACTTCCAGTCGTCGCGTTATATGGACCCGAAAGTAAGATCCATGGTTTCGCAGATCGAAGAGTTCGAATATATAACGACGGGAAGCGAGATGGAAGCGCTTATTCTCGAATGCAATCTGATAAAGAAATACACGCCGAAGTATAATGTTCTGCTGCGGGATGACAAAACTTATCCGTATATAAAGATCACGTGGGACGAAGATTATCCCCGTGTTATAAAAACGCGCAATGTGAAGAGGGACGGTGGCAGATACTATGGCCCTTACAGTGATGCGGGTGCAGTGAATCAGATCGTAGATCTGCTGAACAACGTCTACGCGCTGAAAAAGTGTTCTGCAAAAGTGTTTCCGAAGGGCTTCCGCCCATGCCTGAACTATCATATCGATCAGTGCGACGGCGTGTGCCAGGGAAGGGTTCCGCAGGAAGAATATCTCAAAAAAGTCGAACTGGCGGCGGAGTTTCTTAAAGGAAGGACCAGAGGCATCATCGAACTTCTGGAAGCGAAGATGATGGAAGCTTCCGAAAAACTGGACTTTGAACGCGCAGCGGAGTACAGGGACTATATAATCGCGGCAAAAGCATTATCTGAAAAGCAGCGTGTTACAATGCAGGACACCAAAGATGTCGATCTTCTGCTGGTTGCGCGCGGTCTCAAGCAGCGGCATGTGGTAGTTTTCTTTGTAAGAGACGGAAAACTGACAGGCAGAGAGTCATATGAGATCCAGTCTGCGGAAGAGGATACTAACGAAGATATCATTTCAGCATTTATAAAACAGTATTATACGCAGAGCCTGAATGTGCCGAAAGAAATCATTCTTGATAAAGAACTGGAGGAAGAGCAGCTGCTGCAGGACTTTCTTTCTGAATCTGCAGGACATAATGTGAAGCTGACAGCACCAAAAAAAGGCGAAAAGCGTGCGCTCCTGGAGCTTGCGAGAAAAGACGTCAATGAGATGGTCAAAACAATAGATATGCGTGCCGAGGTCCGCAGGGAAAGGCGCGAAAATCTTGGAAGCCATATATATGCTGTGCTGGAAGATATGGGCTACGAAAACGGTGGATACAAAGGCATGGATTACAGGGTGGAAGCATACGATATTTCAAACACCAACGGTGTTGACACGGTCGGTGCGATGGTTGTATATGAAGGGCTGAAACCTGATAAAAAGTCATACAGACGTTTTAAGGTAAGGTCGGTGGACGGTCCCGATGATTACGGTAGCATGCAGGAGGTTTTGACAAGGCGATTCCTGAGGGCGCTAAAAGGGGATGACGGTTTTGAAGTGCTTCCGGATCTTATACTGATGGACGGCGGAAAAGGACACGTCAATGCGGCTCTGGCAGTATTGAGAGAACTGGAGCTTGATCTTCCGGTTGCGGGGCTGGCGAAGGATGATCATCACCGGACAAGAGCACTGGTGTACTGGAAAGACGGTGAGATGAAAGAAGTCATTCTGAAGGAAATCCCAATGCTTTATAAATACTTGGGAACGGTCCAGGAAGAAGTCCACCGGTTTGCTATAGAATATCACAGGGGACTGAGAGGAAAGGCGATGACAGAATCTGTCCTGGACGGCATTGAAGGAGTTGGACCGGTCAAGAGAAATGCACTGCTGGAACACTTCGGAAGTGTAGAAAAAATAAAGGCGGCAGGGCTTGAACAGCTGATGGCTGTGGACGGTATAACGGAGAAACTGGCATATAAAATACAGGAATATTTTCATTGATAAAATATGCCGGAAATGATATAGTAATACTAATGAAATAAACTTGAAAATCTGGAGGAAAATAGCTATGGCAGACGAAAACTTCATCACATTAGAATATGATGATGGCGCAGAAATGGAATGCGAGATCTTAGGAGTATTCGACGCAGAAGGCAAAGAATATATTGCACTTTTACCACAGGATGGATCCGATGATGTTTATATCTACGGATACAAAGAAGTGGGCGATGACGAATTCGAACTGATCGATATCGTAGATGACGCTGAATTCGAAAAAGCAGTTGCAGTATTCGACGAACTGATGATGGAAGAAGTATAATCCATTCCTGAGGTTATCAAACGAACAGAACCAGGGACGCTGTAACAAAGCGTCCCTATTTACATTAAATAAGGAGAACTTAAATCATGCATAACAGATTTGCAAAGAAGTTCATAATGATGTTACTGGCATTAGGTGTAACACTGGCTGCAGCTGGCATGATGTCAACTGAGGCATATGCGGATACTTATGATGCGGCGGATACAGATACAGATACTTATGTAACTCAGACAGATGGACTTTCTGATGCTACAGAACCGGGCGATGATGGAGACCTGACAGATGACATTGAAGACGGTTCCGGCGAAGATTCAGACTTACCGGAAGACCCTGCAGTACCGGAAGATCCTGCAGTACCGGAAGATCCTTCTGATCAGGAGGATCCTGAAGCCATCATTACAGGATGGAATGATGGCTTCTATTATGATGAGGAAGGAAACAAAGTAGTATCTCAGATCAGAGAAATCGATGGACTACTGTATATATTCAATGCCAGAGGGGACAGCGACCTGTATAATGATATCTGGGTAGATGAGAGTAGCAGTGTATATCTTATCAGAGAAGGTATGATTGACAGTCAGACTGTATATATATATGACGGCAGATTATATAAGAACGGAGCGTTGTTTTCCGGAGTGTTCAACTCTTTTTACTATAAAGATGGAGAACTGTCATCAGCACATAAGAATGCTGTGAAAAAAGTAGAAGATGGTAATTTCTATTATTTTAATGCAGATGGTTCTATTTATCGCGGAACAAGATGGCTGGCTATAGGGGCAAACCGTTACTATATAAAGAATGGAAAGGCGTGTACAGGATGGGAATATATTGATGGATATAAGTATCGTTTCTATACAAGTACTGCAACTTTGTGCCAGGATCTGATCAACAACTTCCCGGGTGAAAAGTGGAAGGAAAAGGTTGTCCTGATAAAAGTGAACCGCAAAATGAACTGTGTAACACTTTATGCAAATGATGGGGCAAATGGCGCAATTATTCCTGTTAAATCCCTGATCTGTTCTGTAGGACTTCCTGGCACACCGACAATAACAGGAACATATACACTTTCCCCAAGCAAAACTTACAGATGGGGCAAACTGGGTGGACCTGATATGGGCGGTTATGTGTGGGGACAGTATTGCACGAGAATAAACGGAAGTTATCTGTTCCATTCTGTAACATACAGAGGTGAGAATAATCCGGCTACATTGATAACAAGTGCGTATAACAACCTGGGCAAAGCGGCATCTCATGGATGTGTACGTCTGCAGGTAATTGATGCGAAACTTATATATGATATCGTGAACTTAAGAAAGAACAGTGTGAGAGTCACTATTTACGACAGCAATTCCGTAGGTCCATTTGACAAGCCTGTAATCGGTAAGGTGTCTGCGGGAACTAAGTGGGAGCCGACGGATCCTAACAGACCTAGATAATAAACAACGGGGGAAAGACAATGAGTGATAGAGTAGCAAAAGCAGCAGAGCTGCACAAAAAAGGATATAACTGCGCGCAGGCAGTAGCATGTGCATACTGTGATCTGTTCGGCGCAGAAGAAAAGGAAGTGTTCCGTCTGATGGAAGGCTTCGGACTGGGCATGGGCGACATGAAATGCACATGCGGAGCAGTCAGCGGTGCTATTGCACTGGCAGGCATCAAAAACAGCGATGCTCAGCTGGAAGCACCAAAGACAAAAGGTGCAACATATAAGATCGCAAAGCAGCTGACAGCGGCGTTCAGAGAAAAGAACCAGTCTGTTATCTGTGCGGACCTGAAAGGCGTGGAAACCGGCGAGATGCTGAGATCCTGCCCGGGATGCATTGAAGATGCATGCAGAATCGTAGAAGAATATCTTGTTGACTAACAGACAGAGCCGGCGCATAGCGTCGGCTTTTTAATAATGCAAAAATGACATTATCAATTGCAAAAAACGCATTAAAATGGTAGAATAAACTACCAAGTTATTGGCGTTTGAAGGGAGGCTATTAACTTGAACAGCAAAAAGTATAAAGATAATTTCTATCAGTTCCGTTATATCAACGATTTGAAAGACATGCTTGATACTAGTGCACAGCTGTTTTCTGATGACGTAGCATATATGGTCAAGGATGTGCCGGGAGGAGAGTACCGCAGCATCAGCTATGCTCAGCTGAAACATGATGTGGATGCCCTCGGGACAAGATTTCTTGAACTGGGATTAAAGCACAAGAAGATTGCAGTAATCGGAGAAAACAGCTATAAATGGGTCGTTACGTACATGGCGACAGTGAACGGAACAGGGGTGATCGTACCTCTGGACAGAGAACTGCCGGCGAAAGAACTGAAGCATCTTATTGAGAGAGCTGGCGTCAGCGCTATCGTACATTCCAAAAAACTCACCAAAAATGTTCTGGAAGCGATAGAAGGAATAGAAGGCATCGAATACAGAATCAGTATGGCTGAGCCTGAACACACTGATGATGTGCTTTCTTTCGACCGGCTGGTTGAAGAAGGCAGAGAACTGGTGAACCGGGGCGTATGCAATTTCACCGATGCAAAAATCGACAGAGAAGCAATGTGCACTCTGATATTTACTTCAGGTACAACAGGGCTGGCGAAAGGCGTAATGCTTTCACACAAGAACATTTCGTCCAACGTTTACAACATGTCAAAGTATGTAAAAATCCGTAAGCCGGGCAGAGGGCTGTCTGTGCTCCCGATGCACCATACTTTTGAGATGACATGTCATGTATGCACAGCAATGTATCAGGGCATGACGGTAGTTATCTGCGAAGGCCTGAAGCATATCCAGAAGAATATGCAGGAAGCTCATGCTACAGTAATGCTGGGAGTTCCGCTTGTTTTCGAAACTATGCACAAGCGCGTGTTTAAACAGGTTGCAAAAAGCGGTAAGCTGGAAGCTATGAAAAAACTGATAGCAACGTCAAAAGCGCTGAAGCTGTACAACAAACCTAAAATTGTAAAGAGAATGTTCGAGCAGCTGCATAACAGTATCGGCGATGAAATGGCACTGTTTATTGCAGGAGGCGCTGCGATCGATCCGAATGTGATCCGTGATTATGAAGCCATGGGAGTTCCTATGATCCAGGGTTACGGAATGACTGAAAACTCACCGATTATCGCTGTTAACAGAGACTGTTACAGCAAAGCGGATTCTGTGGGCAGAGCCATGCCGGGAACAGATGTGAAAATTATTGATGCGGATGAAGACGGTATCGGCGAAATCATCTGCAAAGGACCTTCTGTTATGATCGGATATTACGATGATCCGGAAGAAACGGCTAAAGTCCTGAGAGACGGATGGCTGTACACAGGAGATTACGGACGCATGGATGATGAGGGCTTCCTTTACATCTGCGGAAGAAAGAAGAATGTTATCGTAACTAAAAACGGCAAGAACATCTTCCCTGAAGAAGTAGAGTATTATCTGCTCAAAAGTCCTTATATAGAAGAAGTTGTCGTATCCGGAATCGATGATGAAAAATCCGGAGATACGGTTGTTGTTGCAGAAATTTTCCCTTCATATAGTGCTATAAATGATGAAATCGGCGAAACGAGTGAAGACGGTCTCAGAGATTTCATTAAAACTGTTGTAGATGAAGCGAACGACCAGATGCCGCTTTATAAGAGAGTAAAACGCTTTACTCTGCGTGAAGTTGAGTTCGAAAAAACTACAACAAAGAAGATAAAAAGAAATTACAAATAAGCATCTGAATGAGGGAGGTAGCGAGAGTGAAACCGTTAAGTGAAGCAGAATATAAAGCTTTAAAAGAAAAAGACCTGGCTGATGCGCAGGCACTGATTGACGAAATTCAGAACAGCACAAGCAAATATGTTATTTACAAGGACGGCAAGCGTCCGGTAACAGACCTGAAGCACATGATCGAATCCAGTGTTCAGCTGTTCCCTGACAATGTTGCATTCTACCAGAAATTTAATAGAAAAGAGCCATATACAGCGATCACTTATACAGAAATGCTGGAAAGAGTGAATGCGCTGGGTACTGCATTTATCAATGCGGGGCTGAAGGACAAGCGTATCGGTGTGGTAGGACCTAACTGCTCACAGTGGGCGATTTCTTACCTGGCAACCGTATGCGGTACAGGTGTAGTAGTTCCTCTGGATAAAGAACTGAACGCGAAAGAACTGAAACAGCTGGCTCAGAGATCTGAAATCAGTGCGATTGTATGTGCAAAAAAATACGTTGCAGACTTCCAGGAAATGATTGCTTCCGGAGATACAAAACTGGAGCTTATCATCAATATGGATGCACACGAAGATGATGGCGATGTGCTGTCCTGGTGGAAACTGGTCGAAACAGGAAAAGAGCTGGTTGCAGGCGGCGACCGCAGATTCCTGGATGCGCAGGTAAACAAAGATGAAATGAGCATACTGCTGTTCACTTCCGGAACAACAGGTGTTGCAAAGGGCGTAATGCTGTCCCAGTTCAACATCATTGCGAATATCATTACAGCACCTACTGCATTCAAAGTAGATGACACAGACGTGTTCTTCTCAGTACTGCCTATCCACCA
Source organism: Bacillota bacterium (assembly GCA_017936025.1). Classification (GTDB taxonomy): domain Bacteria; phylum Bacillota; class Clostridia; order Peptostreptococcales; family Anaerovoracaceae; genus RGIG9096. The sequence continues at coordinate 11,928 of JAGBGL010000156.1, forward strand.
TGTATATGAATGTACATGCGGATTCCTGCTGCCGCTGAACTACGGGGCATCTATCGCATACTGCGAAGGACTGAAACATATAACAAACAATCTGGCAGAAGTTAAGCCTACTATTTTCCTGGGCGTTCCTCTGCTGTTTGAAACACTGTACAGCAAGATCTGGAAGAATGTACGTAAGCAGGGTAAAGAAAAGCTGCTGAAGAACGTTCTGAAAGTAAATAAAGTGACTAAGAAAGTCGGCCTGGATCTGGGCAATATCTTCCTGAAAGATATCCGCGCTGTATTCGGAGGAAGAATGAGATGCTGCATCTGCGGCGGTGCTGCGATCAATCCTGAAATTCTGGATGGAATCCGTGCATGGGGCATCAATGCGCTGCAGGGATATGGTCTGACTGAATGTGCTCCAATGGGTGCACTGAATCCGGAAAACCATCCTAAATCAGATGCGATAGGGGTTCCTTTCCCAGGCGCTGACATCAGAATCGACAGTCCGGATGAAGACGGCATTGGAGAAATCTGCCTGGCTGGTAAAAACATCATGCTGGGATACTACCAGATGCCTGAAGAAACAGCGGAAGTCATCAAAGACGGATGGTATTATACAGGTGACCTGGGTTATATCGATGAAGATGGATATACACATATCACAGGACGTAAAAAGAATGTTATCATCACAAAGAACGGTAAGAACGTATTCCCTGAAGAACTGGAATACTATTTGAGCACAATTCCATTCGTTCAGGAATCCTTCGTATTCGGTCAGGAAAGCTCCGACGGTCAGGATACTATAATTGTTGCCTCCATCAAAATGGACGAGGAAGAACTGGAAGAAATCCTGGGTAAGGATTATGAACCTGAAGCAGCTAAAAAGCTTCTGGAAGAAGCAGTTGATAAAATCAATGCAGATTCTCCTATGTTCAAGAAGATCAGAAAGATCATTATCCGTAAAACTGATTTCGTAAAGAACGCTTCCAAAAAGCTGATCAGATTTGCACCTGAAAATAAAGAAGAACAGTAAAAAATGAGGGCTGCCCATACGGGCAGCCTTTTCATGTTTTTGTTTAAATGTTACGTAATGTTTTACAGGGTTAATAAAATCGTAAGAATCAGAGAGTTGCAAATTGTCTTCCGCAGGAATAAACTAAAGTTACGGAAATATTAGGGATAAGAGATGTAGCAAAGGGGGAAGCTATGACTGCAAAAAGAACGCGGAAAAACAGAATGATACCGGTACGGCATTCAAAGCGGAAAAAAAGAACTCGTATAGCGATGACACGGCGGCAGCTTCAGCAGAGGCGGCGTAAGCGGATGATATGGCTGATGCTGATAATTATGCTGTTATTGGCATTCATCATGTTCAAATCATGCCAGAGGGTAGTTAATCTGGAAAAAATAGATTATCCGTCATATGTAAGTCAGCAGTATATAGATGTGGACGGAACATCGCGCAGCGGTGCGGACATGAGAATGGTCAATGATATCGTGATCCATTACGTTGCAAATCCGGGAAGCACAGCTCAGGGAAACAGGGATTATTTTGACTCTGCACAATCCCGCGTAAGTGCACATTTCGTTGTAGGGCTTGATGGAGAAGTCATCCAGTGTATTCCGCTTGACGAGCAGTCAGCTGCTTCCAATGACAGAAATGGCGACACTATATCTATTGAAGTCTGTCATCCGGACAGTACCGGGAAATTCAGTGATGTTACATATGACCGGCTGATAGAACTGACTGCGTGGCTGTGCAGCGAGTTCGGCCTGGATGAGGATGATGTTATCAGGCACTATGATATAACAGGAAAGAATTGCCCTAAGTATTTTGTCGAAAACGAAGAGGCATGGGAGCAGTTCAGAAGAGACGTTAAAGAAGCATTATAAAAACGGAAAACGCATATATCGTCTTTTGGCGATATATGCGTTTTTTAAAATGTCAGGATAGTGAATTCGCCGGGATCAACGGTTACCGGGATATGAAGGCTGGACGATCCGGCTGTGGAAAGAAGTTCTACAGTTCCGTTGACCAGTTCATAAATGTAACTTTTCAAATTGCGGAGGTCGGCAATGTCTTTTATATAACTGATATTGTGTGAGGCTTTAATGCTTTTGCGTATCATCACATCAGGTTTGTTGCTCTGGTTGAACTGAAGATATACGTTCAGGGGTTGAGCGGTATCCGTATTGAAAAGGATCACAGACACGGATGTGTCGTTGGCAATAAGCATATACTGCTTCTGATACTCGCAGACGTAACCGCTGAGCGGTGCCAGCGCCTTGTACAGCGAATAAAAAGGCGTAGGGTAGTTCTCTTCATTCATAAGAGCGGGTGAAGCTCCTTTAAGGTTTACCTGTACGGATTGTCCATTCAGAATAAAGTCGAAGGCTTCAGCGGCATTTTTAATTGACGCGGTATGAGAACCGGGTTTTATTCCCGAAGCTGCTGCGGCCTTTGGCCCTGCGATAACAGTTGCGGGATTTAACGGCAGCAGGAGATCGTGATATGCTGCCAGCTGATCTGCCGATGCCATGGATATGTTCAGAGGAAGCATTTCCTTTACAGGCACAGCAGAAGTATAGCCGGGTCTGATAGGCAGAAAGACGTGCTGTGATGAAAAGTGTTCTTCCTCAGGATTATGTTCCGGAAGCTCTACGTTGAGATAAGGCTCCAGCAGAGCAACGGCTTCCCGCTGGTCGAACGGTCTGTGGAATATGCGCGCTGACGGACGGGACTTTTTGCGGTACTGGGATGGCGTTATGCCGTGCCATGTACGGAAGCATTTATTGTAATATGCCAGCGAGGAGAATCCGCAGAAATCGCTGATCTGAGTAAGTGTGTACTTGTCGTCATTCAGCAGTTTTTCCGAGTTTTCGACACGTATATAATTCAGCAGGTTCTGGAAACTGAGGCCTGACAGCTTCTTGATCATATGGGAAGCGTAGTACATGCTCAGATGTTCCATTTCAGCGACATCCTGAAGAGTGACTTTTTTATCATAGTTGTTATACATATAAGTGATTATGCGGTACAGTCTGTCGAGATCTGCAGGGTTGGCATCGTTGTTTCCGAGACGGAATTCGCGGTTTTCGATGAAAAAACCCTGGAAGTGATTGACCATCAGATAGAGGATCTCATGGAGCTTTTCCTCCATAAGGATATCTTCAGTTTCTGGATTGCGTGCCAGGAACATCATCTGTGCCATATGATGGATCAGGAAGGTGATCTTGTTCTGCATCTTCTGATGTCTGCCTGAAGCATCCTGACGGAATTCTTCACAGGCAAAAATCATAAAGTCTATGTTCGGATACAGATGAGTGAAGGCTTCCATATTTATATAGAACGTAAGCATGATCACATCTTCGGAAGATTCAGTGATGTAGTGGAGGTCCTTTGTATCTACGACGATGGCGTCGCCGGCTTTGAGGCGGAACTCCTGGTGATGTATTCTGTATGTCGCATTTCCCCGCAGGACCAGAACCATCTCGGTTTCTTTGTGGTAATGAGGTGCTTCTTCTGCAACGTTGGAAAACTCGATGGCAAAATTCAGATTACGGTGATAAGTTACAGGTTCTAAAAGCATAGGTAATATCCTCCTTTGTATATATGTTATCATATTGCCAGCAAAAATATATAGTTTTTGTTAAAAAATATAAGCGATTTTGCGGTGGTAAAAGCACGGGCGAATAGAAAAGCGGAAAAAGATACGTTTTTAGGCAATTAAAATGTGGCTGATTTTTGAGGCGGTGCTAAAATATAACTATAATATAGAAAATGAGGTGACGCTATGAAGAAGGTTTTAGTATTAGGAGTAGGGGCTCAGGGAAGTGCTGCAGCAAAAAAACTGGATACTGAGCCGAATGTAAGCGAAATTATATGTGCAGACTTTGATATGGATGCAGTTGAGCATGTGCTCAAATCAGTTAAGAAGGGCCGCGGCGCTCATGTGGATGCTCATAAAATCGACAGCATCATTGCAGCGGCAGAGGGTGTGGACCTGATCCTGAACGGGCTTCCTCTGGAATGTACACAGAATGTACTGGATGCAGCGCTGGCAGTAAAGGCAAACTATCAGGATTATGCCGGAACCACTGCTCTGACAGATATGTGGAAAAACAGTGAGCTGTTCAATGACCCTAAATACGAACATCCGGATTTTGAAGATCCTGCTACTGAAGACTGGTATTACAGCATCTGTGCGATGCATTATATTTATGGACCGAAGTTTGCGGCAATCGACAGACTGGCCCTCTTCGGAACCGGCTCTGCACCTGGACTGATCTGCGCGGCAACAAGAGATGCCATGAGATATCTGGATACATGTGAAACGATTTATAATATCGTATGGGAAGGCGCGATCGCTAAGAGATTCCAGCCTTTCTGGTGGTCTCCTGTAACAGCGCTGAATGATATGAGTGAAATGGCGCTGGCTCTTAAAGATGGAAAACTGATGAATACACCGGCATTCGGACTTCCTGAAAAGCGCTATTTTGATGAAATGGGCGATGGAGATCCGGTTGTATTCTGTGAACACTGCCATGACGAACCGCTGCAGTATTTCTTCAACAAGGATACACATTTCAAAGGTGTTAAGAATGCATACTTTAAATATGCAGGCGCAGGGATGGACTTTGCAAAACCTCTGTATCAGGCAGGCCTTTTGAAGAGAGAAAAAATTGACTTCCACGGAATGGAAATATCACCTTTCGATTTCATTCTGAGCCAGATCCCGCCTGCACCTAAGTATGAAGAGGAAATCCAGGAGTTTATCGATGAAGGGCTGGCACTGGATTCCGGCTGCATGGTAATCGAGGCTTATGGAAAGAAAGACGGAAAAGATGTCCTGGTTGAAACACATGTAAATGCGCCGGGATTCGTTGAATCATTTGAACGTGCGAAAATTACGGCAGAAATGTATCTGACAGGGCAGGGAGGATATTTCTTCTCCAAACTGTTCATAAATGACAAGCTGGATCAGAAGGGTGTAATTTCTTCAGATATGCTTACTTTAGAGCAGGTAGATACATACTTTGAGTATGCAGCAGAACTGGGAATCACACTTTCTACAGAAGTCAAAGACTTATAGAAGCATAATATGCAAATCCTTTATTATGGGCCCCTGTAAAGTTCAATGCGTTTTGACCTTTCAGGGGTCTTATTTGTGCTATAATAGGAGTGACGAAAGGATGTGGAATGATGCCTCAGGCAGACAATTTAAAGGATGAAAAACGGATACTGAGAATATCATGTGTGATGAGCACATTCTTTCTGCTGTGCGAAATCGCGGCAGCGCTTTGGACTCATTCACAGGCAGTGCTGATCGATTGTCTGTATGATCTGGTGGACCTTATCATGCTGCTTCCGCTGATGCTGCTGGTACCGAAACTGTACAAACCGGTGTCTGAAAGATGGCCGTACGGGCTGTCGCAGCTGGAACCGCTGTTCATAATAATAAGATGCACGGTCCTGCTGGTCATGGATTTCTTCCTGATGAAGGATTGCATTGAAATGATCATAGACGGCGGGCATATTATCAATGCCCACGCTGTAGCAGGATTTGAATTTGCAATGGCGCTGTGCTGTATCATAATGTATGTGATCCTGAGGATAATGTGCCGCAGATATATGTCTCCTGCCATGGAATCTGAACTGTATGTATGGAAAGTAGATGCATATAGTACTGCAGGGGTAGGCCTGGCTTTTGTGATCCAGATAGTTGTCCAGAATACAAGACTGGCGTGGCTTACGCCTTACATAGATCCCGGTATAGCAGTTGTAATGGCAGTCATCCTTCTGTGGGAACCGATCACTATGATCTATGAAGCTGTCCGCAGCCTGATCCTGGCGGCACCGGGAGAGGACGTACGCGGTGAGATCCGCGCGGTCATAGAAGGTGAGCTGGATAAGTATGATATAAAAGTGGATTTTCTGGACATCGTTAAAACAGGCAGACGTATATGGATAGATGTTTACATTATTCCGAATGGAAGCATGCTGGACCTGAAGATCCTCAAAGAAGTTCAGACTGAATCTGCAAACATTCTCAATGGTGAGCTGGAAGAGGATGTGTTCGTGGAAATCATCCCGGAACTGAAAGACATATGACAGGAAGGTGCTGTTTGACAGCACCTTTTTTTAATGCTAACATGGTCACAAGATAGACTGAACAGGAGAATGACAAAATGAAGAACAACAGTAAATTTTTCTGTAACAAAGAATGTGAATACTTCCCATGCCATCCGACAGACAATCCGGATGATTTCAATTGTCTGTTCTGTTATTGTCCGCTGTATGCCCTGGGCGATAAATGCGGCGGAAATTTTAAATTCCTGGAAGACGGAACAAAGGACTGCAGCAGCTGTATGGGCGCGCACAGTCCCGAGGCGTTTGACCGTATAATGTCAAAATGGGCCGAAATCAGCGAGCTGGCAAAGAAAAAATAAGGCTTGTTTTTTGCTTCCTCTGTGAATTTTATGATTAAAACATGGAAATCAGGGTACTATAAAGTATCAGAGTAATAAGGAGGGAGAAAAATGAAAAAGATAACAGTTTTATTATTGGCACTTATCCTTGTGCTTTCTCTGGCTGCATGCGGCGCAGGTGAAAGCGGTAATAACGGCGAAAGCGCTCCGGTAACAGAACCGGTGATGATTAATGCATATATTGATGTCGATTACCCTGACGGAAGCGGAATTGCAGATGTGGATGATCTGCTGATGCAGATTCCTGAAGGAACAACAGCATTCGGAATGCTGCAGCTTTATGCACAGGAAAACAACGTGGAAGTTGTATATGAAGACAGAGATGCCGGAAAATATGTAACTTCTATAAACGGAGTTGCAGAAAACAGCAGAGCTGGCTGGGCATATGAAATCGATGACGCAATGACACTGGATGAACCGGACAAGCATGTTGTAAAAGAAGGCCAGGAAATCATATGGGAATACCATGAATGGAACGACATTGACGACTGATAAGAAACTGAAGTCTGGCACCTGCCGCAATCAGCGGCAGGTGTTTTTATATGCAATAAAGGTTGACACGGAAACGGTGTGAATAGTAAAATAATGCAGTAAGTTAATATTTAAAGCAGGACATTTTGGCTGCCCTATGGCAGTCGGTGGGGAAGCTGATCAGCAGCCCTGTCCGGAAGCCGGTGCGAATCCGGCACTGTGTCTCAGCAACCGTGAAATCCACGAAAGGATCTGTGTTTGATCACAGCCACTGGAGATTAATCTCTGGGAAGGCGGTCCGAGTAGGTAGCGGCAATAAAGCCGCGGAAAGATAAAGTCGGTAGACCTGTCTGTAAAGCTTCATGTGGAGCAAGTCTTCTGAGGTGAGACGTCGGCCTTTTTTACATAAAAAGACAGACGGACACCTGGAACAGGTGTCTTTTTTTATGAGGAGGAAGCAAAGATGAAAAAGTTAGCACTGATTTTTCTGGCACTGATTATGGTATTTTCCATGGCGGCATGCGGAGGAAATGATTCCGGAAGCGGATCCGGTACAGTGATTTCTGTTGAAATCGATATAGATTATCCGGATGCAAGCGGTATTGCAGACGTTGAAGATTTCGTAATGGAAGTCCCAGAAGGCACTAATGCACTTGAAATGCTGGAAATGTACTGCGATGAAAACGACATCGAAATGCTGATGGCGACTGGCAGCCCAACAGAATACGTAACATCCATCAATGGTGTTGCAGAATCTGCGGATGCAGGCTGGGTTTATGAAGTAAACGATGAAATGACAATGGAAGCTGCAGACAAATGTGTTCTGACTGAAGGTATGGGCATCACTTGGGAATACATGAGCTGGGCTGAAATGGGCGACTAAGTTTTAACTTGCTAAAATAAAACTGAATATTTCAAGGGGGACAATAATGCTGATTTTATTTCAGCATTCGGAAGCCGGTGGGAATCCGGCACTGTGTCTCAGCAACCGTGAAATCTACGAAAGGATCTGCATTGAATTGCGGTCACTGGAGAAAACTCCGGGAAGATGATCTGAGTAGGAAGCAGCAATCTGCAAAAAGATAAAGTCGGTAGACCTGTCCTGTCTTGTACTAATGTCTTCTGAGGTAGGACAGCGGTCAACATATGGTTAGAGCATAAGGGATAGACGCATTTTGCTGCATCTGTTCGTTACAACGTTCTGACTGGATACATGACAACTGAAGCACCCGGAAACGGGTGCTTTTTTATTATGAAAAAATGCTAGGAGGAAAGTGTGGAAACGAGAAGAAAAAAGAAGATCATGAATATCATCATGGCAGTGCTGGCTGCAGCAGTGATTTTCTGTGGAATCATGGCTGTTGGCGGAATCAAAGGCTGGTTTGGAAATAGCGATTCTGCAGTTGTCAGCAGCGGTACCGGTGGTGTTGTGAATATCGAAAGAAGCGGCGTGGTTTATGCACTCGACAAGAAAGTGGCAATAGAACCGGGCGACATGATTGAAACATTGAATTCATCATCCGCAGAATTCAGAGTAAATCAGGAAAATGAAATTACGATGAATGAATCGTCACAGATTACTTTTACAAACTGTGATGAAAGTGCAGTAGTGCTGGAAGTGATATCAGGAGAGATCATTGCAGACATGCCGGAGGCTCCATCTGAAATGACAGTGGAATTCGGCGGCAACACGGCGGATATTACAGGCACAGTATTTTCAGTATCTGTCCAGAGCGGCAGCTATGGAATCAATGTCTATGAAGGCAATGTGGCAGTTACAGCGGCAGACGGCAGTGAGTATACCGTTGAGGCAGGAAATGGACTGGACATTGTGCAGCAGAGTAATGGTGCATATGATATCGAAAGTAAAGAACTTACAGTTGAGTCTCTTAATGATTTTGTGATAGGCAAACTGAAGGAAAGCAAAGCCAACCTGTGCTTCACTGCAGATGCACTGAATTCTGTAATTAAGGAGCGTGAAGCAGAAGTGGCTGAGGCGGAGAATACTGATGGCGATACAATAAAAACGGATGGTAATAAAGCAGATGTAATGGAATGCACTATCCAGATCAGATGCGAAACAATTCTCAGCAATATGGGTAGCCTGACTGCAGGTAAAGACAGATACGTACCATCCAATGGAATAATTCTGGCGACAAGCACTGTGGAATTTACAGAAGGTGAAACGGTGTTCGACGCGCTGAAAAGGGTATGCTCATATGCAGGAATACATCTGGAGTATTCCTGGACACCGATGTATGACAGCTATTACATAGAAGGAATAAATCATTTGTACGAATTTGATTGTGGTCCGCAGTCTGGCTGGATGTACAAGGTGAACGGATGGTTCCCTAATTACGGTTGTTCCGGATATGAACTTAAAGACGGAGACAACATTGTCTGGACATACACTTGTAATGGTCTGGGCGCAGATGTAGGCGGAAATGTAAGATAAATGGCGAGTTAGGAGGAAAACATGAAAAAACGAATTTTGAGTATGCTCATGGTGTTTATGATGCTGGTGAGTATGCTTCCATCTATGGCATTTGCCGAAGATGGCATGGATACAGCAGCGGTAGATGGCGCTGAATATAGCATGGATGCATCAGAGGAAGGTGAACTCGAAGGGGAACTTGATGAAACCGGAGCAGTACCCGAAAATGAAGTGAGTCTGGCAGAAGAAACAGGCAGCTATAAAGTGACATTACCGGAAAGTGAAGCTTATGAGGTGAAAGGGTCTGATTCTGTAGAAGCAGGCGGAGACTATACTTTCACAGTAGAAGTAGACATGTGGTATGATGCTTCCGCAATGAAGGTATATGTCAATGGTGAAACGGTTACAGCAGATGCAAGCGGTATTTATACCGTGGCGGATGTGAGTACTGACCTGGTAATTGAAGTTACAGGGCTTGTAGAGTTTCCGTTACTAAATGTAACAGATAACGTAATTGATATTACAGATAAAACTGTTGCAAATTTGTCAACAGTGTATATAAATAAAGTCACAAATATTGCTATTGGCGGAGCCGGTGTAGCAAAAGCAAAAGAAAATGGAACTACTGTAGATGTGCAGCTGAGCCCGGATGCCCCAGAAAATGGAGAAATAACAGTTACTTTTGGAAAATCTGTAGGAAGAGGCTCAATGACTCAGAGTACAGACAAGTTTATGCTCGAAAATGGTTGCGGTACGATGAAGGTTACTGTAAACAGCAGCTATTCAGGTAGCATTATGAAAGGCTCAGTGGAGTATACAATCAATTTTACAACTAAAGAGCTGACAGATGTTCCTAAGAGAAAGGTTGCGTCAGATACAAAAGAAACTTATAAGAAAGTTCCTGTGAAACTGAATCTCGGCGAGTATTTTACTGATGCAGAGACGTACTACATCGTGAGCAGCGGAGAACTGGTACCTCTGGATGGAAGTAAATATACTGTAACGGCTGAATCAGCGGGGGAAGAAATCCTTGTTTTTAGAGCCGGAAACAGACTGGGAATGTGTGACGCATCTGTTACGGTTACAGTTAATGTAAAGGAAATTGAAAGCGGCGCATGGTTCGGATACGAAACAAGTAATGGTGCGCTGAATCATGTGCAGTTTTTTGATGAGCAGGGCAATCTGATCGATGGACTTACTGCATATTATGATGAGAGCACAAAAACTGTAAATGTTGAATTACCAAAAGACTATCCGGTAAATGGTAAGGTGAAGTCTACTTACAATCTGATTCAGAACGGTGGCCTTCCATTCATTACTACGTCGAACTCAGCATCCGGAGCTTCTTCAGCGAGCAGTAAAAAGTTCACTTCAAATACTGTAACTCTGAATTCCGGAGCAGCGGCATTTACATTCTATTTGTACAATGTCAACCCA
>JAGBGL010000157.1 GCA_017936025.1 Bacillota bacterium
GGAAATTATTCTTATTTCCTGTAACGATTTTTCTTGCAACCTTACGGCAGATGTTTGCGATTTCGCGTTCAAGATTACGCACACCTGATTCTCTTGTGTAGAAATTGATCAGATCTCTCAGAGCCTTTTCTGAAAAACTGATATTTTCTTCCTTCAGACCGTGTTCTTTCACTTTCTTCGGAATCAGGTAAGCTTCAGCAATGTTCAGTTTATCTTCTTCAGTATATCCTGTAACATTGATGACTTCCATTCTGTCCAGCAGAGGTCTCGGAATAGTATCTGTCGTATTTGCTGTTGTAATAAACATTACTTTGGACAGATCGAAAGGAACCTCGAGATAGTGATCCGTAAAGTCCTTATTCTGTTCAGGATCCAGTACTTCCAGCAGTGCAGAAGACGGGTCTCCCTTGAAATCGGATCCGAGTTTATCCACTTCGTCGAAGAGGAATACAGGGTTATTGCTTCCGCATTCCTTCATTGCAGAGATGATTCTGCCCGGAATAGCCCCGATATAAGTTCTTCTGTGGCCGCGGATCTCTGCTTCATCACGCACACCTCCCAGAGACATTCTCACAAAATCTCTGTTGATGGATCTTGCTACGGATTTCGCAATGGAAGTTTTACCTACCCCCGGAGGCCCAACGAGGCACAGGATAGGGCCTTTGAGGCTCTTGGACAGCTGCACTACCGCCAGGTATTCCAGAACTCTTTCCTTAACTTTTTCCAGGCCGTGGTGATCTTCATTGAGGATCTTTTCAGCCTTGATCAGGTCAAAGTTGCCCTTCTTTTCTTTCTTCCATGGAAGTTCCAGGATTGTTTCGATATAAGTTCTGCTGACGGAAGCTTCTGCGCTGGAAGGCTGCATTTTTGAAAAACGTTTGATTTCCTTTTCAACCTTCTCGTGAGTCTTCTTGTCCAGCTTGAGTTTCTTCAGTCTCTCCTGCCAGTCAGCCGCTTCATTTTCCATTTCCTCGCCGATTCCCAGTTCATCCTGTATAGCGCGCATCTGCTCTCTCAGGTAATACTCTCTCTGGTTTTTATTCATCTGGGATTTGACTTTTGAGCTGATGTCCTGTTCAATATTCAGGATTTCTATTTCTCTTACGAGATATTCTTTTATTTTTTCCAGTCTTTCGTTGATATCGATTGCTTCCAGGATCACCTGTTTTTCATCGATTTTAAGATCCATATGTGAAGCAATTATATCAGCAAAGCGTGAAGGCTGCTCGATGCCTGCAATTGTCGGCAGAATCTCAGGTGTAAGTTTCTGGTTAACAGAAAGATACTCTTCAAAACTGTCAATTACAGAACGCATCAGAGCTTCTGTCTGAGGACTGACTTCATCGTCATCCTGCTCTTCGATTTTGCTTACAATGCAGTTGAAATAAGGAACTTCAAAGACGATCTCATCGATCTTGGCTCTGCAAATACCTTCTACCAGAACACGGATAGTGTCTCCCGGCAGTTTAAGCATCTGCTTGATTCTTCCTATAGTTCCTGTATGGTAAAAATCTTCCGGTGTCGGAAGGTCTGTATTTTCGTCTTTCTGTGCACAGAGGAAAATTGTCTGGTCCATTACCATCGCCTTTTCCAGTGCATTAATGGATTTTTCCCTGCCTACGTCAAAGTGAAGTACCATGTTCGGGAAAACTGAAATTCCCCGAAGAGGGATCATCGGCAGAGTCAGTACACTGTTGTCATCAAGTGTTCCGTTCCCGTTTTCTGCGTCATCCAGGACTGCATCGAGAACTTCGTCAAGTATATCTTTGATGTTGTCTGTCATGTTCTCTCCTCCTTGAAAAAACAAGGCGACTTTACTTAAAAGCCGCCTGTAAATTTATGCCGTTTCGTTGTCTTCGCCAGGCATTTCCTCACCTGTGAGGATCAGTTTCGGCTCGACTTCTTTATCGATCGCTTCTTTCGTAACGATACAAGTCTGCACATCTTCTCTTGACGGCAGTTCATACATGATGTCTGTCATTGCATCTTCCATGATGCCTCTCAGACCTCTCGCACCCGTCTTGCGTTCGATGGCTTTTTCTGCGATACGCTCGATTGCTTCCTCTTCAACGATCAGTTCCACGTCATCCAGTTCAAACAGTTTCTTATACTGCTTCAGGATAGCGTTCTTAGGTTCCGTAATGATCTGAACCAGCGCATCTTTTGTCAGTTCTTCCAGAGTTACGAGTACTGGAAGTCTTCCGATAAATTCCGGGATCAGACCGTATTTCAGCAGGTCCTCCGGCTGTGTTTTCTTCAGGATATCGCTTTCATCTTTCTGAAGGTCTTTGATTTGGGAATTAAAGCCGATAACTTTTTCTCCCATTCTGTTCTTGATAACCTTTTCAAGTCCGTCAAATGCGCCTCCGCAGATAAAGAGTACATTAGTTGTATCAAACTGAATGAAGTCCTGATGAGGATGCTTTCTTCCTCCTTGCGGCGGAACGCTTGCAACTGTTCCCTCCAGGATCTTCAGCAGCGCCTGCTGTACACCTTCTCCGCTTACATCTCTTGTAATGGACGGATTATCGGATTTTCTCGCGATTTTATCAATTTCATCTACGTAGATGATACCCTTCTGGGCTTTCTCTATGTCATAATCTGCTGCCTGAATAAGTTTCAGCAGAATATTTTCAACGTCTTCCCCAACGTAACCTGCTTCTGTCAGAGCTGTCGCATCTGCAATGGCAAAAGGTACATTCAGAATCTTTGCCAGTGTCTGAGCCAGTAATGTTTTACCTGAACCTGTAGGTCCGATCATTACGATATTACTCTTCTGCAGTTCTACGTCATCCCCTGCAAGTCTCGGATTGTTGATTCTCTTATAATGATTATATACTGCAACTGCCAGAGCCTTCTTCGCTTCTTCCTGACCGATTACATAATCACTGAGAATCTCGGAAATTTCTTTTGGCTTTGGCAGTCTGCGTCTGCCGGCCGATCTGCTGCTGCGCTCCATTGCGCGCTCTTCATCTGCTATAATGTCCTGACAAAGACCAACACATTCGTTACAGATATACACTCCTGAACCGCTGATCAGTCTTTTTACCTGACTTTGCGGCTTTCCGCAGAATGAGCATTTTAATTCTCTATTCTCATCATATTTTGTCATGAATTACCCCCTGCTATCTGGATGTAACAACCTTGTCAATCAGACCATAAGCTGCAGCTTCTTCTGCACCCATGAAATTATCTCTATCTGTATCCTTTTCGATTATTTCGAGAGGCTGAC
>JAGBGL010000158.1 GCA_017936025.1 Bacillota bacterium
ATTGCTTTTTCTCTGAGACGTTCTTCCTCTGTAGTACGTTTGAGTTTTGCTTCTGTCATCTCTAACTCCTTCCCTCCCCTGCGAATAAGTGACTGGACATATTCACTGTCATTTTCATCTGCATACTTCAGATATTCGAGGCAAATTTCAAGAGGTGTCAGTTCGTCCAATGGACGCTTATCTGGATTAACCTTCGGAAGTTCGATGCAAATAATACACACTCTTTTGCTAAAAACTATATGCTCATTTTCTTCCATAAAATAAAATCTGGTAAGAAACTGATCCGTATCTTTGAATGCAATATCATTTGTAATACAGATGACTATACTTTGTCTCATTTTATCATAATCCTCTGTGTCACGCAACGCTTCCCTCAGCAGGCTTCCATGGTAAGAAAGAAGACGAGGTCTCATATTTGCATGCCATACCACCTGCATTTCAACATCCATTATGCCCTTCCTTCTATAATCCTCTTCGTCCTTGCTAACGCAGTCTTCATATATATCCAGATCCGGATATCTCAGATCTGCTTCCACTTTTATATCAAATATGGATTCTTTGTCATCTTCGTATTCACGAAGATTAAATGGATTTTTGTAAGTCAGATCCACTATCGGATTGTCTGTTCTTCCCAGAATTTTATTAAGAAGATCTTTTAAAAGATATTTTGACTCTTCAGTGTCGCTGCCATATACAGCTTTAAAAACCAGGTCGTTTTTTAAGGTCAATATTTTGTTTTCTGTTTTAGGCATAGTTTTCCCCCTCTACTGTTTCTAATGCTAATTCCAATAATTCCCCGGGTATTGTTGGAACTATTCTATCATCAGTATGAGGCGACATCTATCATTATCGTTCGACAAATTTCGACAGACCTTAACGGTACGTAACGTTTTGACCACAACATAATTTCTGACTGCAACATAGAAAAGAGGAGGCCTTTTGGCCTCCTCCGGGGTTTGTTATTTTGCCACACATTTCGGAAATTTATCCAAAATGCTTATTTCATTATTTCAGCAGTGATGTCAGCTGTTTGTACAGAGCAGGTGAAATAGCTTTTTCTCCACCCAGTACTGCAATGTGTTCAACGCCTGCAGACTCAATGTATGCCTTCAGTTCAGGTGATACCGTGTTGTTGATTGTATCCACCAGAACAATAGGTGCTCCAAGGTAAGAAGCCAATGGTCCGCCTGCAAGTGCATCTGCTGAGTTGAAACCTGTCGCAACTACGATCGTATCAGCTTTAGGGAAGAATTCCTTAGCAACTGCCACACCTGTAGCAAAACGGTCTTTGCCGTATACTCTGCTTACATTACCGCAGATACCTTTCAGTTCATTTTCTACTTTAGGGCTGATTACCCCTGTTCCTCCCAGAATAACGATCTTGCTGAATTTTTCTTTGTTTAAATATGCTTTTGTATCCGCATCCAGTGCATCTTTTCCTGTGAACAGAATTACACCGTCATTCTGCATTGCTGCGCTTCCGCCGCCCAAAGCATCAGGGAAGTTCAGACCATATGCGATGAATGCAGTATCTGCATCAACTTTTTCTGCAACTTTAACAGCTGTCTGGAAACGGTTGTTGCCGAATACTCTTTCGATTTTTTCGGCTGTGTATCCCATGGATTTCAGAGCTGTTTCAGCCTTAGGATTTACTGCTTTCTGTCCGCCGATGATATATACTTTAGCATCGTGATTGCTGTCGATTCTGTCTATTTCAGCTTTTACAGAAGCATCAATTTCACCGTTTGTGCCATTTACCATCAGGATAGGTGCACCAACTTCTTCTGCCAGAGTACCTGCTGCCAGTGCGTCAGCAAAATCCAGACCATTTACGATAACGATTGCATCCGCACCGTTATCAGGGATAATCTGCTGAGAGATAACTGCACTTGTGCTGTATCTGTTGCTTCCTGCCAGACGCACATCGTCTGCCGCGTCAAACATACCAGCGCCTGCACTCTGCTCATATGCGATCGCTACAGGGGACATGCTGGTCATTACCACTTTCAGTCCGTATTCTGTTTCTGTAACATCCAGAATTTCAATTTCGCCTGCTTCACCCATGCCTGTCAGCATGTGTGTAACAATAAAGTCGTGAGTTGCTGCGCTTGTTCCTTCAGGGTATGGCAGGTATACTGTAATACCGCCTTCAGGGAAGTAGAATGGATTGATTTCGCCCCATTCATTGCCTGTTTCTTCTGATGAACCTACGATTTCCTGTAACTGAACATCTTTGTATTCAACAACCAGTCTGGAATCAGCGATGCCGCTTGCTTCTGCAGAAGCAGCTTTCATTGCGCCTTTGATTTCATCCAGAGTCATTTCAACGTTTTCAGGAACTGCTGTCAGGTCAGCGATATCAACTTTATATACATTTGTAAAGATACGGTATGGAGAGTCTGCTTTCACAGCTTTTCCGCTCTGTGTATATGCTCCGCCTCTGAAAGGTGCTGCCATATCCCATACGCCTTCACAGTTACCGTCTACCAGAGGAAGATTGTAATATTCGCCTGCATTTTTAACGATTCTTTCTTCA
>JAGBGL010000159.1 GCA_017936025.1 Bacillota bacterium
ATGGACAGCTCCACATAGAATATAATCTTAAAAAAATCGATATCCAGATATTACAGTATTTGAATAATGCAGGGAACAGTAATACTGCCAAGGATATCATGGCATTAGGATTATATACAAAGGGGCATGTGTCACAGTCCTTGAAGAACCTGAAAGAGCATGGACTGGTGGATGCGGTCCATGACAGAGATGATGCAAGATGTGTGCATCTGCAGCTCATGGATGAGGCCTATGGCATCATAAAACAGATAGATAAGATCTATGAAAATATTCTCTCTGTTATGTTCCATGACATTCCGGCAGAGGATCTGGAGGTTTTCAAAAGAGTAGGTCAGCAGATCGTCAAAAATATCAATGCTTACGTAGAGTAAGCTCTTTTTTGACCAAAAGTTTAATTTTAAACTTTTTAAGAATTGGATCATGCCTTAAAGAATAATTTAGCGCTTAAGAAAACTAATTTTACAGTATATGTTTACTCATACGTTTAACCTGGGCAGGCAATATCTCATACATGATCCCATTAGTGCCTGCCTTAGAATTTCGAAAGGGGTACTTATGCAGAACTTATTGAATGGAAGTTATTTTGACAGGCTTCTCAGGGAACTTCATGAGGAATTACAGGGGAAATACGATATTGAGAAAATAGATGTTAAAGTAATAAGGAACATAAAGCAGGGGATGGATTACAGCCTGCTGCAGGATCTCATAGATATGGGTATTTATGATGATAGGGAACTTGCCGAATCTATCAGCCGTCTTCATAAGGGCGGAATTGTGGAATTAGTCAGAACGGATGATATACATGATATAGCTTTCGTTTTGACTCGCAGAGGTAACGAATTATGGGAGCGGATAAGAGCAGAATATGATCATGCAAATGATGTGTTGTTCAAAGGGATGACTGAGGAACAGGTCGCAACATATAAGCGCCTGTCGCAGATGGTTATCAGCAATATAAATAAAGAAGTTATAAAAAGGGATTAAATGAAAGTGAGGGGAAAGAGATGAAAGAGATTAAAAAAATATTGTTAGAAAGTTTTTCTAAATTTTTAGTAAGAAGATAGTGAAGTCAAAGGAGAGAGGATAACATGGCGAAAAAACAATTCAAAGCAGAATCAAAGAGATTATTGGATCTGATGATCAATTCTATTTACACGCACAAGGAAATCTTTTTAAGGGAACTGATTTCCAATGCGAGTGATGCGATCGATAAACTTTACTATAAGAGTCTTACAGAAGATATCAGCGGGCTGTCAAGAGAACAGTTCTCTATCCGTATAGATATCGATGAAGAAAACCGCACACTGAAAATAACAGACAATGGTATCGGCATGACAAAAGACGAACTGGAAAAGAACCTGGGAACGATTGCAAAGAGTGGCTCTCTGGCTTTTAAATCTGAAAATGAAGATGAAAAGATGGAAGATATTGATATCATCGGACAGTTCGGTGTAGGTTTCTACTCTGCATTTATGGTCAGTGACAAGGTTACTGTTTTAAGTAAAGCCTATGGCGAAGAAACAGCTTATGAATGGCAGTCAAGCGGCGCAGACGGCTATACAATTACAGAATCTGAAAAAGAAGGAAACGGAACAGAGATAACTTTATATATAAAAGAAGATACAGACGAAGAAAACTATTCTGAATATCTGCAGCAGTTCAGACTGAGAATGCTGATAAAGAGATATTCAGATTACATCCGTTATCCTATTCAGATGATGGTAGAAAAAAGCAGACCGGCTTCCGGCGAAGAAAATGAATATGAAACATATTCTGAACTGGAAACTCTGAACAGCATGGTTCCTATGTGGAAGAAGAACAAGAATGAACTGACAGAAGAAGACTATAATCACTTCTATAAGGAAAAATTCTTCGATTATGCAGATCCTGCAAAAGTGATCCATACAGATGTGGAAGGTGTTGTGAGTTACACTTCGCTGATGTTTATTCCGGGGCAGCGACCATATAACTATTATTCCAAGGACTATGAAAAAGGTCTGCAGTTATACTCATCCGGCGTGCTGATTATGGATAAGTGCGCTGACTTGCTGCCGGATTATTTCAGCTTTGTAAGAGGGCTGGTGGATTCTCAGGATCTGTCTCTGAATATTTCCAGAGAAATGCTGCAGCATGACCGTCAGCTGAAAGCTATCGCAAAGAGAATCGAAAAGAAAATCAAGGGCGAACTGGAAGCCATGCTGAAAACAGACAGAGAAAAATATCTGGAATTCTATAAAAACTTCGGCATCCAGCTGAAGTACGGAATGTATGATAACTATGGTGCAAACAAAGATGTACTGAAGGATCTGGTAATGTTCCACTCTTCCAGTGAAAAGGCACTGACAACATTTGCTGAATACGTTTCCCGAATGAAAGAAGAACAGAATTATATTTATTATGCAACAGGCTCCGGCACAGAGGCGATAGACAAGTTGCCGCAGACAGAGCTGCTCAAAGATAAAGGCTTTGAGATCCTCTATCTGACAGACGAAATCGACGAGTTCGCACTGCAGGTGCTTCATGAATATGAAGGCAAAGAGTTTAAATCTGTTTCTGCTGAGGACCTTGGAATCGAAGAAACTGAAGAAGAAAAAGCAGCAGCTGAGAAGCAGGCTGAAGATAGCAAAGAACTGCTGGAGTATATGAAAGAAGTTCTGGGTGATAAAGTTACAGAAGTAAGATTATCACAGAGACTGAAATCTCATCCGGTATGCCTGACGGCAAAAGGCGGTCTTTCTATCGAGATGGAAAAGGTTCTGAATCAGATGCCGATGGATGAAAAAATCCAGGCGGAACGCGTGCTGGAAATCAACGCAAAGCATGACATTTTAGAAGCTCTTACAAAGGCATTTGCTCTCGAAGACGAAAGAGCAACTGTCGATAAGTATACAAATCTGCTCTATAATCAAGCATTGCTGATCGAGGGGCTGCCGGTCGACGATCCGGTTGCCTTCTCAAATGCAATCTGTGACCTGATGGTGAAATAAGAGGTAAAAGTGCGATGAAGAAAAGGGCAGTAAAGTAATAATTACAGTTGATGAGCGCTATGAGGAAATATCAAAAGCGATTTCCGGATTGGATCAACCGGTACAAATCATATTGGCAGATGTAAACATTAGAAAACCAAAATCAATAATCAGAAAATCAATATTGCGTAAAAAAAGCAGAAAAGATATGCAGAAGATGAGCATACCACAACTGCGGAAATGCAGCTCTGAAGCAGGCAGAATCTATTTACAGCACCGGATGTGATGCATATCATTTCGGAAATGCCATCGACATGGAAGCTATGATGGAAGTCACACCGCCCGATACTGTTGATATGGGCAACATAGATCCTGCAGAACAGTTCACAAACGGAACTCCGGAAACAATGCGTGCAGCGACACTGGAACTGATGGAAAAGTGCTGCAGATATCCTTTTGGACCGGGGTATTACGGGATGCCCCATTCCGACATAAAAAAACTGGCGAAAATTATTCCCATGGACCGGATCGGTGTACAGCTGCGGGAATCGGGAATAATGGTACCGCTGAAAACAATAGCAGCAATATATCTGGTAACAGATGACCCACAGGTGCTGCCGCCGCTGGCGTGCAGCGAATGCTTCGGCAGACTGGAAGGGTGCAGGATGTGCAGCAATAACAGGTAATAATAACAAAATCCCTGGGTGAAAAAAAGCTCAGGGATTTTTAATGCTCAAACATGAATAGGGTGGTATAATGTTGATAGCTTAAAAGTATGTAACGGAAGGAGAACAATATGGAGAAAAAAGTTATCGGCATCAATGAGAGGCCGCCGGTAGGCCAGTGGATACCGCTGAGCCTGCAGCACACGTTTGCAATGTTCAGCGCATCTGTTCTGGTGCCTATCCTGTTCGGCATCCCGGCATCGATCGTTTTACTTATGAACGGGATCGGAACATTAATGTTTATCTTTATCACTAAAGGGAAATCTCCGGCTTACCTGGGATCGAGCTTTGCATTCCTGGCGCCGGCGTTCATCGTTATCGACAAGATGGGATATGAATATGTGCTCGGGGGCTTTATATGCGCGGGTGCTATTTTCTCTATCGTTGCAATTATAATAAAATTTGTCGGCGTAGGCTGGATCGATGCAGTGCTTCCGCCTGCAGCAATGGGTCCTATCGTTGCGCTGATTGGCCTTGAACTTGCAGGATCTGCGGCAAGCACAGGCGGAATCATCAGTGCAGACGGCGGAGCTGTCGATCCTAAAATGGTGATCGTATTCGTGTTCACTCTGGCGCTGGCAGTTATCGGACAAGTCGTGTTCAGAGGATTTGCTTCCGCGATCGCTATCCTCATCGCTATCGTAGCAGGATATATCCTGGCGGCTGTAATGGGCATGGTGGATTTTGCACCGGTCACAAGCGCAAGTCTCTTTGCGATGCCTGCATTCATGGCACCTAAATTCGATATTACTGCAATCATAATTATTATACCGGCTTCTCTGACAGTTATTTCAGAGCACATCAGCCACCAGATCGTTACAGGACAGATCGTTGACCGTGACCTGATCAGAGATCCGGGGCTTCACAGATCCCTGCTGGCAGACGGAATCTCCACAATGCTCTCCGGATGCTGCGGTTCTGTACCGACAACGACTTACGGCGAAAATATCGGCGTAATGGCTGTAACAAAAGTCTACAGCGTATGGGTCATCGGCGGTGCAGCTGTATGCTCTATCCTGCTGGCATTCTTTGGACAGGTCAGCGCACTGATCAGTACTATTCCGGGACCAGTAATGGGCGGTATCAGTTTCCTGCTATACGGAATGATCGCTGCGAGCGGTATCAGACTGCTGGTTGATAAAAAAGTTGACTATTCCAAACCGCGCAATCTGGCGATGACAGCAGTTGTATTCGTAACAGGGCTTTCCGGAGCAGCTATCCAGATCGGAGACGTTCAGCTGACAGGAATGTGCCTGGCAACAATCGTAGGTATCGTAATGGGTCTGGCTATGTACATCATCGACAAAGCCGGATGGGCAAATGATGCAGAATAACAGGAGGATAAGACATGTATAAAGGAAATGAAAACATCACTATCTGTGATCATCCGCTGCTGAAGCACAAGATCACAATGCTAAGAAATAAAGAAACAGGAACAAACGAGTTCCGTAAAATCGTAGAAGAAATTGCCATGCTGATCGGATACGAAGCACTCCGCGAACTGGAAACGAAAGAAGTAGAGGTGGAAACACCTATCGAAACGGCAATGTGTCCTGTTATCACAGGCAAGAAGCCGGCTATCATTCCGATCCTCATAGCGGGCCTAGGTCTGGTAGACGGTCTGGTAAAGCTGATGCCGGTTGCAAAGATCGGACATATCGGTCTGTACCGTGATGAGGAGACTTTTGAACCGAAAGAATATTACTGCAAACTGCCTGCAGCGATCGGGGAAAGAAAGATTTTCGTTGTTGACCCAATGCTGGCAACAGGCGGTTCTGCTATCGCAGCGATCGACTTTATCAAGCAGTACGGCGGAAAAGATATCATTTTCCTGTGTGTTATCGCAGCTCCTGAAGGTCTGGAAAAACTGGCGGAAGCACACCCTGATGTGAAAATATTCGTAGGAAATCTCGACCGCGGACTGAACGAAAAGAAATATATCGTTCCGGGTCTGGGAGATGCGGGAGACAGGATCTTCGGTACTAAATAAGAGAAATATAAAATCCCTGAGTGAAATAAAATCACTCAGGGATTTTTAATACTCAAACATAAATAGAGTGGTATAATGATGACAGCTTAAAAGTATGTGTCGCAAGGAGAATAACGACATGCCGGATGGTAATTTTGAACTGAAAGGAACGCTGCAGCATGATGAATGTAACGATATATAATATAAAACCGGATAAAATCGACAGCTATTTTGAAGGATTACGCAGGTACATGGAAATCAGTCCTGCTTTTACTGCGCTGAGAGGCAAATCAGAGTCCGGCCGCAGCCGTAGTGAACGCGGATATCAGCTGACTGCGGCGTCAACTGCCGGCCAGCTGGCACGGGCACTTGGATGCAGTGAAAACAAATCTGCGGCATTGTCCATGGCTGTGGGAAGTTTTTTTCCGAAATACGGCAGAGAGGGACTGAAGGCTGTAAAAGAATATGCGGCTGACAGGGGGCTGGAACTGGATCCGGAAAATATGGGTACTGACATGATAGAGTTCAATCTGGATGAAAGTGGACAGATCATCTCTGCTGAATTTGATGTAATGCTGAGGGAATATTTCAGCGGGGAAGCGGAGACAGAAGAAGTAAGTATTGTTCGCTTTGTACAGCAGGTGATTACTGATGTTAAAAAGGCTGAAGCTTTCCACGACGGAGATCCTGGAAAGCTGCTTTACGATGTTACATCCGAAGTGGTCATAACGGCAAAAGAAACCGGAAAGCTGGGGCGCGGTGCAATACTGGAAGGATTTGATGAGCAAATCCGGGATTATTCGTTCCCGCCACTGACGGCAGCAGAGCGTGAAGATGTCATAAAGACTCTTGACAGGTTTGTTGAAGAATTTTCGGACTATCCGCAGGAACTGGCTAAATATAATAAAACGCCGGAAGAAGCAGTACTGATATACATATACCTGCATGACTGAATAAAAATCCCTGAGTGAAATCACTCAGGGCTCTGTTTATTTTTTGTCCGGAATGAACAGAGCGGCTGCGAGTGTTGCAGTTGCAATGATGCCGGTTACTATAAATGTTGCCCCGAGGCCGAACATATTTCCGACCATGCCCAGCAGCGGTGCGAATATCCCGCCGATGGAAACCGACAGCCCCAGAGTCACGCCTGAAGCCAGTCCCTGATGGTTAGGCAGCAGATTCTGACCGGAAGTTACCAGCGGGCTGTGGCAGAATCCAAGGCCCAGTCCGACCGGAACCAGCATGAGCACAGATAAAACAGGGTGAGCCACTGCCGGTACCAGAAATACGAATGGCGCAATTGCGATACAGCTGATCAGGATGATGCGCTTGTGACCATAGCGGTCTGCTAGGCTACCGCCTGCAAGGGTGCTGAGAGCATTTGTCGCATAGAAAATCGTCAGCGCAGTGTTACCGATGACCTCAGTCTGTCCCAGCGATTCGATCCAGTAGAGGGCAACGAAAGTATTGAATGCGTAAAAGACAATAGAACGTCCGAAGATCACGGAGCACAGGACAAAGAACCCGCGCCAGTCATCTGCGGCAGGTTCGTTACCAATAGCAGGTGCCGAAGGGAGTTCTTCTGCTTTCATCGAGCAGAGCTCTGCGATCCCGCGGTTTTTCATGATCAGGAAAACCACTTCGATAACAGCAGGCAGAATAAGGATCAGAGTTCCTTTCAGTCCCCACAGACTGA
This sequence comes from Bacillota bacterium, assembly GCA_017936025.1. Classification (GTDB taxonomy): domain Bacteria; phylum Bacillota; class Clostridia; order Peptostreptococcales; family Anaerovoracaceae; genus RGIG9096. The sequence goes on from JAGBGL010000159.1 coordinate 7,357, forward strand.
TCGCCGCAGTCGCTGCGATCGGGCCAAGTGTAAAACCGACAGTTCCGCCGAACGAAAATACGCTCATGGAAGCCGCCTGATGATCTTTATCGGCAGAACGGTTTGTGATCAGTGCGCCCATCGGATGGAAAAGTGCTACACCAATGCCGCTGATCATAACTGCGATGCACAGACCTGCGAAACTTTCTATCAGTCCGATCACGACCATTCCGCCCCCTGCGAGCAGCAGACCGGCTGCCATTGACCACGGCATTTCTTTTTTGTCTGCGATATGCCCGAAGACAGGCTGGATCACGGAGCCGACGATGTTTGACACCATGACCAGAGTCGCGGCAGTCGCGTAGTCGAAATTGTGTGCGGCTATTAAAAACGGGAGGATAGAGGACAGGACTCCCTGATAGAAGTCCGCGCACAAGTGTCCGCATCCCATTAAATATTTATATCCCGAATACATTACAGCCTCTTTTCCAGCAGCACCAGGCCGACGCCTTCGATGCCGTTAAATACACACGGCACGATGCTGATTTCCTTGTAGCCCAGCTTTTTGTATAGGGCCCGGGCTCTTAAATTATTTTCGTTAGTATCGATCCTCAGATAGGGACAGCCGTTTTCCAGCGCATATTTTTCATAGAACTCTACGAACGCGTGCCCTGTCCCGCGGCTCTGACAGTGCGGCGAAACGACGAGTGTGTGCAGCACGCAGACTTCCTCGTCAGGTGCAGGGAATTCCCATGGCGCATCTGCGTACACATCAACCTGTTCTTTGTTGATCCTTCCGGCAGCGACGACCATGCCGTCCCTTTCGCAGACGAACATGTCGCCTGCAGAAACAGATGCGGCAGCTGTTGCTTCCGTAGGATAAACTCCGCGTTCCCAGCCGATAGTCAGCCTGCCGGCTTCTTCTTCAGTATGTATATCATCGTAAATCGCAGCGATTGCGGCGATGTCTCTTTCAGTTGCAAGTCTTATCATAATGTACCTCCATTATAATTCTACATTTTACTGCTATATGCGTCAATCATAGGTTGAAAAAGGAAGTCGTCGCATGTTAGCTGCTTTGCATACAACAGGGCTGTCCGGGCAAAGTGTTTGCAAACGCATGCGGTTAAAAGGCAAAAAATTTAAAGAACGAAGTAAACAAAATGTTTTCGTTACAGTTTTGTTTACAATTTTACAGGAAATCAAGTAAACAACCTGGGAATATGAGTATTTGTTAACAAAAACAGAGAATAACCAATTAACAAACAAGATTTAAATGATATGTGTTTGCAAACACAACGTCAGAAAACGGGATGTGGCTGCAACGCTAGAAGCCGCCGCGTTGTATGGAACAACAACAACAGATGCCGGGCGGCACCATATCTTGGGGGCAGACAAAGAGAGAAAATTGTGCTATAATATATATTCAATTATAATGGCTTGAAGTATGTCCGGGCGCATACAGACGACAGGAAGGACAATAATAACTTATGTTTTCATCACTTATGATGCTGGTAGCGGTGATCGCACCGGTACCGGCAATTATAAAATCAATAAAAGAGAGAATTACACCGTTCAGGGCAGTGCTGCAGGGCCTTATCACAGGTGCAGTATGCGCACTGGTTGTAATGGTAATCGGAGACCTGGCAGGCAGCAACGTATTTGACGAACTGTATGACAGCGTAAATCTCATGGCCGAGGCACTGGCAAATGACCCTAACATGGCAGCGGTGCTGGGCGAAGAACTTACAGCAGCTGAAAGACTGGACATGATCAATCAGGTTTACAGCCAGTCTATCCAGATGCTTCCGTATGTGATATTTGTAATGGCAACAGTTGCATCATATATCGAATATATTATTATCAGTAAGATATACAAACCGGGCGGAGTCGCAGCGATCCCGATGACAAAAATGAGAGAATTCGATCTTCCGAGAAACTTCGCGTTTATATGGCTTGCCTTATATGTGATATCGCTGCTGATATCAAGTTCCGGAATATTAGGAAACAATATGCTGTTCCTGAATATCAACTATATCTTTGACTTTGTATTTATTCTCCAGGGATTTTCTCTGGTATTTGCATTCTGCTATTACAAGAAACTGCCTCAGGTGCTGGGCGTAGTGCTGATCGTAGCTGTACTGCTTACAAACCTGGGTCAGACAGTAATGATGATGGCAGGATTTACAGACCTCATCTTCGGTATCAAATATAGACTGAAGAGAGTGGCTTAGTGCAGGAGAAATGATAACATGTATTTAAACAGAATTGAAAAACTGCTTTGCGTGTGCTGTCCGCTTCCACTTTGCATAGTGGATGCAAACGGAAAAGTTTCACGTACAAATGAGAAAATCGGAGAAGTCTTCCTTTATGACGGAGTAAGCGGTTCAGACATTTTTGTCCTGACAGGCATCAAACATCAGGAATTCGCAGCGGCTGCCGCTGAAGGAAAATCACTGATGCTTTCCAGAAACGAAAAGGACTTCAGAATCCAGGCTTCATTTGTCGGCAACGGCGATACAGCAAGCATAGCTTTATATTTCATAGACATTACAAATCACGAAAAACTGAAAGTGCTTCATACAAATGAACAGATCTGTATGGCAGTCATAAACATCGACAATTACGATGAACTGATCGCAGGTACAGGTGAAGAAGGCGAGATGACACTTGCAAATGAAATCAACAAAGTTATCCGTGCCTGGGCTGCCAAGTATAATGCTTCCATAACAAAACATAAGGAAGACAGATACTTTGTCATCTTCAAATACAAGCATTACGCAGCTATGGTTGAAAGCAAGTTCAGCGTGCTGGACGAAGTCAGAGCTATCCAGACGGATGCGGACTTCCCTGTGACACTGAGTATCGGTATCGGCCTGTTCGGGAAGACACCGGCGGAAACTGACCAGTATGCGGCTGACGCACTGGAAATCGCACTGGGACGCGGCGGCGATCAGGTTGTTGTAAAGAATATCGCGAACTTTGAATATTACGGCGGAAAGAACCAGACGGTTGAAAAGCGTAACAAGGGTAAGTCCCGTGTAATCGCACATGCGCTCCGCCAGTTCATAAATCAGTCATCCAGAGTAATCATTATGGGGCACAGGAACCCTGATATGGACTGCTTCGGTGCAGCACTGGGAATCTCCAGAGTAGCGGCGACAGTGAAAAAGGATGCACATATCGTTATCAACGGTTTCAACGAAGCGCTGGCTTCCATATACCAGGCGGCTAAGGAGACCGAAGACTATAATTTCATCACTTCAGAGAAAGCAATGTCTCTGGCTGATGAGAAAACGCTGATTATAGTTCTGGACACTCACAGACCGGGAATGGTTGAATGTCCTGAACTGCTGGATGCGGAAAGGCTGGTTGTGATCGACCATCACAGAAAAGCAGAAGATGCGATCACAGGTACGATCATGTCCTACATGGAACCTTATGCATCATCCACCTGCGAGCTGGTAACTGAGATCCTCCAGTACATTCTGGAAAAGAAAACCATCACTAAGATGGAAGCAGATGCGCTGCTGGCAGGTATCACGGTAGATACTAACCGTTTCGCGGTAAAGACCGGCGTGAGAACTTTTGAAGCGGCATCATGGCTGCGCCGCAACGGGGCTGATACGGCTTCCGTAAAACGTTACTTCCAGTCGAATCTGGAAACTTTCCAGGCGAGAGCGAAGAGTATTGCGAATGCAGAGTTCCTGGAAGGCGGAGTTGCAATGTCCGTGTGTCCGGGAGACAGCCCTAACGCGACGATCATAAACTCTCAGGTTGCAGATGAACTGCTGACTATTCAGGGAATCCGGGCTACATTTGTGGCAGGGAAAAACCATCTGGGTCAGACTGTAGTAAGTGCAAGATCCCTCGGCGAAGTCAATGTGCAGCTGATTATGGAAAAACTGGGCGGAGGCGGACACCTAAATACGGCAGGTGCGCAGGTCAAGGAAAGCCCGGAAGAAATACTTGAAAAAATCAAAGAAATTGTACCGCAGTTTCTTTAAGACATTAGGAGGTTAGAACAAGATGATAGTTATCTTACAGAAAGACGTAAAAGGAACAGGTAAAGCAGGCGAAGTAGTAAAGGTAAGCGACGGTTACGCAAGAAACGTACTGATCCCTAAAGGAATCGCCAAGGAAGCTACTGAAGGCAATGTCAGAAACCTGAACAGACAGAAAGAAATCGCAGCAGAAAAGAAAGCTGCCCAGAAAGCAACTGCTGAAGAACAGGCAGCGAAACTGGCGCAGACAAGCGTTGACATCAAGGCTAAAGGCGGCGAAGGCGGCAGACTGTTCGGATCCATCACTTCCAAGGATATCGCGGAAGCACTGGAAAAACAGCACGGCATCAAAGTTGACAAGAAAAGAATCGACATGAAAAACCCTATCAAAAATGAAGGCGAATTCCATGTCAAAGTAAAACTGTTTGAACAGGTAAATGCTGAAGTAAAAGTAGTTGTAACTATTGCTTAATGCAGCTGACGCTCCGGCAAAAGCCAGAGGCAGATGATAGAAAGGAACTGACGATGGAACGTATCCCTCCGCACAACGACGAAGCGGAACGCTCGGTACTGGGTTCAGCGATGCTGGATAAGGATGCGCTGTTCGACGTAGTCGAAGTGCTCCACCCGTCCGACTTCTATAACGAAGGACACAAAGAAATATGTGCAGCCATTACGGATCTGTATAAGAAAAGCGCTCCTGTGGACGTACTGACTGTTTCCGAAGAACTGAAGAAGAGAAACTCTCTGGAAATGGTAGGCGGACGTGCATATATCGCGGCGCTTTCTGCTGATGTGCCATCTACATCCAATGCGGCAGAATACGCGAAGATCGTCAGTGGCAAAGCGATGCTCCGTAACCTCATCTCAACTGCAGGGGATATAATGCAGAACAGCTATGAGGAAAATATGGAAACGAATGCGATCCTGGATATGGCTGAACGCGAGATTTTTGAGATCGCGCAGAAAGGTCAGAAGAGTGACTTTGCGCATATCAAGGATGTATTGCTTGAAAATATCAATATCATAGATAAAATGTCCCAGCTGGAAGGCAATCTGACAGGACTGACAACGGGCTTCCGCGATCTGGACCAGCTCACATCCGGGCTCCACAGATCCGACCTGATCATCCTGGCAGCAAGACCGGCCATGGGTAAGACGGCATTTGCGCTGAGCGTGGCGCAGGGCGCAGCTATCAAAGGGTCAGCCAGCGTTATGATCTTCAGCATGGAAATGTCCAAGGAGCAGCTGGGTCAGCGACTCCTTTCCATGGAATCCCGCATCGAGATGCAGTCCCTGAAAACAGGCAAGCTGGAAAGACGCGACTGGGATCAGATCAACATGGCACTGGACTCCCTGTCCAAAGCCAGCATACATATCGACGATACTCCGGGCATCAGCATCATGGAAATGAAGAACAAGTGCAGACGTCTGAAGGCAGAAAAAGGTCTGGACCTTATTGTGATCGACTACCTGCAGCTGATGAGTATCGAAGGCAAAAAAACAGAAAACAGACAGCAGGAAATCTCTACACTGTCCAGAAACCTGAAGCTTCTGGCGAGAGAACTGGACTGCCCTGTAATCGTACTGTCTCAGCTTTCCCGTGCGGTTGAGCAGAGACCTAATAAACGTCCGATGCTCTCTGACCTGAGAGAATCCGGCTCTATCGAGCAGGACGCAGACATTGTAATATTCCTTTACAGAGATGAATATTATAATCCGGACACAGACAAGCCGGGAGAATGTGAAGTTATTGTAGCCAAGCACCGTAGCGGACCGACAGGAACCGTAGATGTAACATGGCTCGGCAAGTACACAAGATTTGCAGACAAGAGCAGCGTAGGGAGGTAGGGCAAATGACAAAAATCACTAAAGACATGATGATCTGTGACATCCTTGATGTTCAGCCTCATCTGGAAGAAATTTTTATTTCCCACGGCATGCCGTGTGTAGGCTGTCCGGGAAGCAATCTTGAAACACTGGAAGAAGCTGCGGCAGGACACGGTGTATCTTTAGAAAAATTACTTGAGGAAATTAACGAAGAATAATGAAATTCAGGTGTAGACAGACAAAAGATTACTATCTGCTGGACACTGGGATCGAAAATGTATTTATCAGTGAATACATGGCGAATGCGCCGGGAGACTATATCAAAGTATATCTCTACGGACGCATGTATGCTGAGCTGGGAGAAGGAATTTCTCCCGGAGTTATGGCAAACCAGCTGAACATGAAAGAAATGGAGGTCCAGAAAGCCTGGACTTACTGGGAACATGTCGGTGCGGTGCGAAAAGTCAAGGATCCTGACGGTGAAACAGTAGAGTTTGTAAACTTAAAAGAATTAATATATAAAAAAGAAGAAAAATCCGAGGTACAGGCGAAGCCTTCTGCTCCGGCCCAGAACAAAGTGATCCTCTCCGATAAGAGCATCCAGAACATGTACAAATCTATTGAGCGTATTCTGGGAAGGATCATGAACGGAACAGAAATGATGGAGATCCTTTCATGGATCAATGATTACCATGCTGCACCGGAAATCGTGGTGTATGCTTTCTCCCACTGTAAGGATAAGGGCAAGGAAAGCCTCCGTTATGTTGCGGCAGTAGTAAAACGCTGGGTAGATGAAGGTCTCGAGGACGTTATAGCGGTTGAGGAATTCCTTGAAAGAATCGACCAGAGGTACCTCCTGTACAAGAGAGTATATAAGGCGCTGGGATTTGCAAGAAATGCTACCGAAGAGGAAATGAAAATCATGAACCGGTGGTTTGATGATATGGGGTATGACATCGATCGCGTGCTGCAGGCATGCAGGAAAACCAGCGGCATATCAAATCCTAATATCAACTATGTCAATAAGATTCTTGAGAACTGGTATGAGGAAGCAACCGGAACACATGTAGGTGCCGGTGAAGCGCCAAAGCCTGCATCTGCAGCAGATGTGCAGAGATACTATGCTTTCTTGAGAAACAGGGCAGAAGAAGAGGCGGAAGCAAGAATAAGGGAAGTATATGATACTATCCCTGAAATCCGGTCAATCGAAGAGAATATGAATGCCTGCACAATGAAGATATCCAAAGTATATCTGTCAGGCAGTGAAAATAAAGAACTTGAAGTTAAAGAATTACAGAAATCCATTAACGAACTGAATCAGGAAAAGGCAATATTATTGACGGATCATGACTTTGAGTTAGATTATATGGACGTACAATATAAGTGCGACATGTGCAAGGACACCGGAACTAACGACGAAGGCGGGCGCTGCGAGTGCTACGCTCTGAGGGCGAAAGAGGCGGAAACATGGCAAAGAAATTTAAGTTCAATTTAGAAAATATTAAAAAGATGAGGATAAAGTTCCATCTGGGGAAAAAAGTGAACAAAGCGGCAGATGCGCTGATGGAGAAAGAACCGGCGAAAATCAAAAGTCTCCGCGAGTTCGCACACAGACATACAGCCCTGATGGTGGGAACATTCTTCGTATTCGTTGCAGTTATGGGAGGTATAATCTTCGGAGTAAACTACAATACTGCATACGAGTATTCTTACTACGGGCAGACCCTCGGGGTAGTTAAGGATAAGGACGAAGTACTGAAAATCACTTCTCTTGTATCAGATGCCCTGACAGAGGATAAGGATGTCGAAGTAGTAGTTGACCCGGAAAAGGATATCAAATTTAAAAAGATATCTATTTTCGGAAGTGATGTCCACGTAGATACATCGGAAGACGTGCTGCGCAGAATGACATATGTCGGAGATATCAACGTCAACGGATACGGAATCACTGTTGATGGCAACACTGCCGTGATCCTGGACAGTGAGGAATCTGCGGAAGAAGTTCTGGACACTATCAGAAGCGACTATCTGCAGGTGAACGGTGTAGCTGTAGTTGAAGATGCTGACTTTATTGAAAAAGTAACGATCAGGGAAATCAACACGGATCTGAATAATCTGCAGAGTAAAGAGGAAGCGATAACCCAGCTGAAAACAGGCGGAACTTCCCAGTCCATGCATAAAGTTGAGGAAGGCCAGGGCTTCAGCGGAATAGCACAGCTCTACAGCCTGACAGAAGATGAACTGAAGCAGATGAACCCGAGTGTCGATCCGGCCAAGCTGCAGACAGGAGACGAGCTGCTGATCATCACGCCGGGTCCGATGGTTACTATGGAAGCCTCTCAGCTGGTTACATATGAAGAACAGATCCCGTTCCAGGTAGAGGAAACGAAAACTGCCGATATGTATCAGGGAGACAGCAAGATCACCCAGAAGGGTAAAAACGGTGTGAGAATGGTTACAGCCCGTATCGAAAGTAAAAACGGACAGGTGACTGAAAATACACCGCTTGTTGAAAATGTTGCTTCCCAGCCGGTAACTCAGAAGGTACTGGTAGGTACAGCAAAACGTCCGCCATCAGTCGGTGACGGTAAATTCAGATGGCCGGCAGACAGAGGCACTTTCAGAATCTCCTCTGAGTTCGGCGGCAGATGGGGCAGAAACCATAACGGTATCGATATGGCATGTCCACAGGGAACTAACGTATACGCAGCCGATGGCGGTGTTGTAGAATTTGCAGGAAGAAAAGGATCTTTCGGTAATCTGGTAATCATCAACCATCAGAACGGCTACAGAACATACTATGCACATAACTCACAGCTGCTGGTTAAAGCGGGCGACAAGGTCTATGAAGGGTATCACATCGCAGAGTCCGGTAACACAGGACGAAGCACAGGCCCTCACATCCACTTTGAAATCAGAGTGGGTGATACACCTAAGAACCCAAGAAACTGGCTGCCGTAAAATGCAGCGGACGGTGTGACACAGAATATAATATAGACAAATAAGGGAGACCTAAGCGACGGGGTCTCCCTTTTAATATATAAAATAAATATTAAGAATTTCGAAAAAGAATCTTCATAAAATTAGAATAGATTTTTATATAAGGAGGAGTGCTTTATGGAAAAACACAGTATAGTGATCGAAAACCGGGAAAAAATCTCTATAACAGATGTAAAGAGCGTGGATACATTTGATGAAGATGAGATCTGTGCGCAGCTGTCCGAAGGAGGTCTGCTGATAAAAGGCCGGGGCCTGCATATCCAGGAACTGTCACTCGACACAGGCAGCGCCGTCATTACCGGGGAAATCACAGAACTCTCGTACATACAGAAAAAAGCAGACAAGAGCTTACTTAAGAAAATACTGAAATGATACTGACGGAACTGATCTGCGATCAGGTGAGAGGTGTCACGGTCATGTTCGGCGCCGGTATCGCGGTGGCATTCATGTATCAGCTTTTCCTGTGGGTATGCAGCATTACGGTAAGACGGGGATGGCTGGAAGCCATACTGGAAATCGCCTTCTGGGCAGGAGCGGCGGCATTTGCCGGTAAATTCCTTTATTACTGTGCACACGGACAGATAAGTGTACATACGATATGCGCTTTTGCGTGCGGGGCAATATTGTGGAAGTTTTGCTTTTATGATATAATTTACAGTGTATGTACGTTTTTTGAAACAAAATTTGGGATAAGAAAGAAACATGGCAAAAAAGAGAAGAAGCAGTCAATTTAAAGACTCCAGTCAGGTAATTGACATTGACGAAGCCAGACGCAGACGGCAGGAAAAAAGAAAAAAACAGCAGAGAGAGGCCCGTGAACAGGAAGAGGGTCGCAACCGTTCTGTGAGGGCGAGCATAAAAGCCGGAAGACGCAGAAAGAAAGCGCTTTACGCCGTTATAATCTTATGCATTATAGCGGCTATTGGCGCGTCTGTTATGAATATAGTAAAACTCAAGGCTGAACAGCGTGAGATAAAGGAGCAGCAACAGCAGCTGCTGGAAGAAAAAAAGCAGCTTGAAAACCAGCTGAAAGAGGCAGACGATCCTGCTTACATACAGGATGCGGCCCGTGAAGTTCTGAGGATGGTGAATCCGGGCGAAACGATTTATGTGCTGGACCTCCCGGCAGATAATGCAAACGAAGATAAGGAAAAAGAAAGCGAATAGGAGAAGGGAGCCAAGGGGGCTTCCCGCGCAGAGCAATATGATAATCAAAGAAGTAATCGTTGTTGAAGGCAGAGATGATACGGCAGCAATCAAGCGTGCAGTCGATGCGGCGACAATTGAAACACACGGCTACGGGATAAGAAAAGAAACCTGGGAGCTGATTGAAAAAGCATACAATGAAAAAGGCATAATAATATTTACGGATCCTGACCATGCGGGAAACGAAATCAGGAAGAAGCTGACTGCAAAATTCCCGGACGCAGGACATGCCTATCTTTCCAGAAAAGATGCAACAAAAGCAGACGATATCGGCATCGAAAACGCCGATCCTGCCAGCATAATAGAGGCACTGGAAAAGGCGCATTTCACGCTGGAAGAAAAACGCGAGGAATTCACTCCGGCAGATATGGGAAGATACGGCCTGCTGGGCGGCCCGGGAGCTTCCGAAAAGAGAGATGCACTGGGTAAAAAACTGGGCATCGGCTACGGCAACAGCAAACAGTTCATGAACAAGCTGAACAAATACGGAATTACAGAAGAGCAATTTTTAGAAGCGTTGGGAGAACTTTAAGTATGAAGCTTTACGCACCATCTACAATCAAAGATATCAGGGAAAAGCACGGGTTCAACTTTTCCAAGAACCTGGGGCAGAACTTCCTTGTGGACAAGAATATAATAGATCAGATAATCGATGAATCATATATCACAGAGGATGACCTGGTGATCGAAATCGGTCCGGGGGTCGGTGTTCTGACGGCGGAAGCAGCACAGCGTGCAAAAAAAGTCGTTGCAGTAGAAATCGACACCAGCCTGATTCCGATCCTGGAAGAGACACTGGCAGAATTCGATAATGTAACAGTGATCAACCGCGATATTTTAAAGACTGATCTAAAAGAAATCGTAGATGAGTACGGGACAGGCGGCGGTGTTAAAATCATCGGAAATCTGCCTTACTATATTACAACACCGATCATCATGAAAATACTCGAAGATGATGTAAAGGTGGACAGCATCACGATCATGATGCAGAAGGAAGTCGCTGACAGGATCAAGGCTTCCCCGGGAAGTAAGATTTACGGTGCGCTTTCTGCGGCGGTGCAGTATTACTGTACTATAGAGCAGATTGCTACGGCACCTAAAGAGGTCTTCGTCCCTAGACCGAAAGTCGATTCTGCAGTGCTGAGACTGGATGTCAGAAAAGAGGCTCCGATAGAGCTGCTGGATGAAAAGACATTTTTCAGATGCATAAAATGCGGTTTTGAACAGAGAAGAAAAACATTGCTTAATTCACTGGGCGGTACAGGACTTACAAAAGATGAATTGCGACAGGTGCTGGACGATGCGGGAATAGACCCTGTAAGACGAATTGAGACTCTGGATCTGCAGGAACTGGCAGATCTGGCAAACAGCATGACAAAATTCACTGATCGTTAGTAGGAGTAAAAGATATGGAAAAAATCAAGAATGGTCTGAAGAAAATAGCAGGGCCGCTTAAAAAAGTTTTCGGACCGGTGGGCCGCTGCTTTAAAGTTGCAGGAAAAAAAGCCATGAAAGTACTGGCTCCGGTCGGTAGATTTTTCAAAAAGATCGGAATAAAGGCGTATGCATTCAAGCAGAAATACATGGGAAATCCACTGGTGTTCAATGCATTCCTTGCGGTGGTGCTGTACTGCTACATGGAAATATTTGCGCGGCAGGGTCTGATAGCATTCGGCCGGTTCGTGATCGGAAGCCCGCTGGTTTTCCTGCTTAATGTATTTATTATTTTCGCAACTTATGCGATTCCGATACTGTTCCCGAGACGTACGTTCTGGCATCTTATCGTGACAGCATTCTGGTTTGCGATAGGTACTGTAAACGGAATAGTGCTTCTCAACAGACTGACTCCGTTCAACGTAAAAGACTTATCAAATCTTGAGGAAGCAAAAGCGATCGCAACAAACTATCTGTCCGCTCCGCTTCTGGTCCTCGTAGCTATTGCGGCGGTAGCGCTTGTAGCAGGACTTGTTGTTCTGTTCATCAAGGGGCCTAAAGATCCGTACTACAACTGGAAGAAGAGCGTTGCTGAATTCCTGATCATCGTTATCGCGATGGGAGCAGTATGGACAGGCGCGATCAAAATGAATGTTGTATCCACATATTTCGGAAACCTGCCATATGCATACCGTGACTATGGTATACCATACAGCTTCCTCAGCACATGGTTCATCACAGGTATAGACAAGCCGGATGAATACACAGAAGAATATATACAGGAAGGCATCTTTATAAACGGCGAACTGGGTGATGACGGCATATTTACACCGGAAGTGACAGATGAGGACGAAAATTATCCTAACATTGTCTTCCTGCAGCTGGAATCTTTCTTCGATCCGCTGCTGTTCAAAGACTTTGAATATAATCAGGATCCTATGCCGTATTACAGACAGCTGATGGGAGAATACTCTTCCGGAATGCTGACGGTTCCTTCCGTAGGTGCAGGAACGGCGAACATAGAGTTCGAGGCTATGACAGGAATCAGTGTAAGATTCTTCGGTCCGGGCGAATATCCGTACAAGTCTGTACTGAAAGAGGAAACAGTTGCTTCCATCCCATATGATCTGAAAAACATGGGATTTGCAACACATGCTATCCACAACCACAGAGGTGCATTCTACGGCAGAAATGAAGTGTTCAAGAACATGGGATTTGACACATTCACTTCTCTGGAATACATGACCAATGTCGAAAAGACCAAGAAGAACTGGGCTAAAGACGGAATCCTGACTGACAATATAATAAAAGCACTTGATTCCACAGAGGGAAGAGACTATGTCTACACAATCTCGGTACAGGGTCACGGAAAATATCCTGAAGAGGAAACTCTGATCGATCCTCCGATCAAAATCACTTCTGCTCCTGCAGACTTTGAACCTGAAGTCGTATGGCAGTACGAATACTATGTGAACCAGATCTATGAAATGGACATGTTCATAAAAGAACTGACAGAGACTCTGGCAGAATATGATGAGGATATTGTGCTGGTAATGTACGGTGACCATCTGCCTGCACTGGAAGTTTACGAAGAATACATCGTAACAGGCGATATGTATATGACCCAGTACATTGTATGGGATAATTTCGGCATGGAAAAAGAAGATGCAAATCTGACATGCTATGAGATCGGTTCCGTAGTGCTGGACCGCCTCGGTATCCATAAAGGCCTGATGACAACTTATCAGCAGAAGTACAACGGAACATCAAATTATCTTGAAAATCTGGAAGCCCTTGCGTACGATATGCTTTACGGTAAAAAATATATCTTCGGCGGCAAATCTCCATTCGAACCAACTGATATGAGGATGGGAATCGAGCCTATTGTGATCGAAGAAATCGTAATGGTCGGTGAAGACTATTACATCAAGGGACAGAATTTCACTGAATACAGTAAGGTTTCCCTGGA
>JAGBGL010000160.1 GCA_017936025.1 Bacillota bacterium
CGGATAACGCACTGATGATATCGGCAGGGGCCTCAAGGGCGATGCTGATAATGGATATTTCCTTGGCAGGATGGGGAAGCCCCATTCTGCCGAGGATGAATTTTTTGTAGTCATGCAATATGGAATTAAGTTTGTTTACAGAATCTTCGTTCTCAACAACTATTCCAATAAGTGCTGTTCTTGTCTCCATATTTTATTCGTAGTTCTTTCTTTCTGTATAGTGTGTATGTAACAGGTGATGCGCTTTTGTTCCGCCTGCCATACCCAGATATTCTTTGTACAGTTTCTTAACTGCAGGGTTGTTATGAGACTTTCTGATGAAGGATGCTCTATCTTCAGTGTACAGTCCCTTAGCACGTTCTGCACGGATATCTATCCAGTTTCTTACGTCAGATAACTGCAGTGGCTGTCCGCCGCCGTTTACGCAGCCGCCAGGGCAGGCCATGATTTCGATGAAGTGGAATTCTTCGCCGTTCTTGATAGCTTCCATCAGTTTACGTGCATTACCCAGACCGTGAGCAACTGCAGCTCTCAGAGTCAGGTCAGCAATCTGGATCTTGGCGATCTTGATGCCTTCCAGACCACGAACAGCTTCGTATTCGATGTTGTCTGCAGATGTATCAGTCAGCAGGTCAGCAGCAGTTCTCAGAGCTGCTTCCATTACGCCGCCTGTAGCGCCGAAGATAACGCCGGCACCTGTTGCTTTGCCGAATGGGTTGTCGAATGTGGAATCGCCCAGGGATGGGAAGTCGATACCAACATCGTAGATCATCTGACCAAGTTCTCTTGTAGTCAGTACATAGTCAACGTCTCTCAGACCGTCAACTTCCATTTCAGGTCTTGCAGCTTCGAATTTCTTAGCTGTACAAGGCATGATGGAAACTGTAACGATGCTCTTAGGATCGATGTCATTCTTTTCAGCATAGTAGGATTTCAGGACCGCACCGAACATCTGGTGTGGAGATTTGCAGGAAGATACGTTTTCCAGCATTTCAGGATAGTTGTGTTCACAGAACTTGATCCATCCTGGGGAGCAGGAAGTGATCAGAGGCAGTTTGCCGCCGCCGCGTACGCGGTCGATCAGTTCACCTACTTCTTCCATGATTGTCAGGTCAGCAGCTGTATCTGTATCGAATACTTTGTCGAATCCCAGCATCTTCAGAGCTGTAACCATCTTGCCTGTTACAGGAGTACCGATAGGCATATTGAAATCTTCGCCCAGAGCAACTCTTACTGCAGGAGCAGTCTGTACCAGAACAACTTTTTCAGGATCGTAGATTGCTTCCCATACTTTATCGATATCCTGTTTTTCATGCAGAGCGCCTACAGGACAAACTGTGATACACTGACCGCAGTTTACGCAAGGTGTTTCGGACAGAGGCATATCGAAAGGAGCGGCAACCTGAGTCTTGAAACCACGGTTTACCAGGTCGATAACGCTTACAGTCTGAGTGTTCTTACACATGCTTACGCATCTTCTGCACAGGATACATTTATTAGGGTCTCTTACGATAGAAGGACCGATGTCCAGAGGCAGTTTAGCGTTGTCGCCTTCGAAACGTACATCGCCAACAGACATCTTGTTAGCCAGAGCCTGCAGTTCGCAGTCCATCCAGCTTCTTTCGCAAGTCTGGCAGTTTGCATTATGGTTGGACAGGATCAGTTCCAGAGTAACTTTTCTTGCTTCCATAACTTTTGGAGTGTGAGTGTAAACTACCATACCTTCTTTTACAGGGTGCACGCATGCAGCCTGCAGAGCTTTGGATCCTTTAACTTCTACAACGCACATACGGCAGCAGCCGATTTCGTTGACATCTTTCAGGAAGCACAGAGTAGGAATGTTGATACCAACTTCTTTTGCTGCCTGCAGGATTGTATAATTTGCCGGTACGTATAACTTAATACCGTCGATTGTAATATTAACTTTATTTGCCATAATTTAAGCAGCCTCCTTACTAAGCGTTCTTGAGGATAGCTTTGAATGGACATTTTTCCATACAAACGCCGCATTTAACGCATTTATCCTGATCGATAACGAATGGAGTTTCTTTGTCTCCGCTGATAGCGCCAGTAGGACAGTTCTTCTTACAGATACCGCAGCGTTTGCAGACTTCTTCGAAGATGATGAACTGAACCATGGATTTACATACGCCAGCCGGACATTTCTTGTCAACTACGTGTGCAACATATTCATCGCGGAAGTATTTCAGTGTGGACAGTACAGGGTTTGGAGCACTCTGTCCCAGACCACATAAGGAAGACTCTTTAATGTTTTTAGCCAGAACTTCCAGTTTATCCAGATCTTCCAGAGTACCTTTACCTTCTGTGATCTTAACCAGAATTTCGTGCATTCTCTTAGTACCGATACGGCATGGAGGACATTTACCGCAGGATTCATCAACTGTGAAGTCCATGAAGAATCTTGCCAGGTCAACCATACAAGTATCTTCGTCCATTACGATCAGACCGCCGGAACCCATCATTGATCCCAGTTTAGTCAGGGAATCGTAATCGATTGGAGTATCCAGGTGTTCTTTTGGCAGACAGCCGCCGGAAGGTCCGCCGGCCTGTACAGCTTTAAAGTCTTTGCCGCCAGGTATTCCGCCGCCGATATCATAAACGATTTCTCTGATAGTTGTACCCATTGGAACTTCTACCAGACCGATGTTATTGATCTTACCGCCGAGAGCGAATACTTTTGTACCTTTGGATTTTTCAGTACCGATCTGGTTGAACCAGTCAGCGCCCTTCATGATGATCTGAGGAACGTTAGCATAAGTTTCAACGTTGTTCAGTACTGTAGGTTTTTTCCACAGACCTTTTTCTGCAGATCTAGGTGGTTTTGGTCTTGGTTCACCGCGTTTACCTTCAATGGAAGTCATCAGTGCGGAACCTTCACCACAAACGAAAGCGCCTGCACCCAGTCTTACTTCCAGATCAAAGTCAAAGCCTTTGCCCAGAATGTTTTTGCCCAGCAGACCATATTCGTGAGCCTGTTTGATAGCGATGTTCAGTCTCTGAACTGCTACAGGGTATTCAGCACGTACATAGATGTAACCCTGATGGGAACCAACTGCATAACCGTTGATGATCATAGCTTCGATTACGGAGTGAGGGTCACCTTCCAGGATGGATCTGTCCATGAATGCGCCCGGGTCACCTTCGTCAGCGTTACATATTACGTATTTTTCGTGATCCTGTACTACTGCGGAAGATTCCCATTTACGTCCTGTAGGGAAGCCGCCGCCGCCTCTTCCTCTCAGGCCGGATTTCTTGACTTCGTCGATAACGTCATCAGGTTCCATTTCGTTCAGTACTTTTGCCAGAGCCTGATAACCGTCCAGTGCGATGTATTCTTCGATGTTTTCAGGATCGATGATACCGCAGTTCAGCAGAGCGATTCTTTTCTGCATGGAGTAGAAAGGAATTTTTGGCAGTCTGTCCTGAATTTCTTCGTGTTCATTTTCACTTGCCATCAGGCGTTTAACAACTTTGCCGCCGATGATGTGTTCGTTGAAGATTTCTCTTACGTCTTCTTCTGTAACTTTTGTATACATGATGTGTTCAGGGCAGATCATTACGATAGGACCCTCAGCACACATACCGAAACAGCCTGTTTTGATAACCTTAACCTGTTCACCCAGATTGTTGA
>JAGBGL010000161.1 GCA_017936025.1 Bacillota bacterium
TATACAGGAAGGATGAAGTAAATGTTAACTAAAGAAAAAATGGACCGCATCAACGAGCTTGCAAGAAAGAAAAAAGCCGAAGATCTGACTCCTGAAGAAACGAAAGAACAGGAAATCTTAAGAAAAGAATATATAGTTGCATTCCGTGCACAGATCAGAGGACAGCTGGACAACATCAAATATGTTGAAGACCTGTCCGAAGAGGAACTGGCCGAATACAGCAAAAAGAAAAGCCAGTAGTTCTGTTTAAAAACACGCAGATATTGGTATAATATTTTATCGAAAAAAGTTTAAAAGGAGAAATTATGAGACAGGTATATTTAGATTATTCAGCTACAACACCTGTAAAAAAAGAAGTCCTGGATGCAATGCTTCCATACTTTACAGAAGTATACGGAAATCCATCCAGCTTATATAGCATTTCTGATGCATCTAAAGAAGCTATCGCGACGGCAAGAGGCCAGGTCGCAGAACTGATCGGTGCGACGGATAAAGAAATCTTCTTTACTTCCGGCGGTACAGAGGCTGACAACTGGGCTCTGATGGGTGTTACTGATGCACTAAAAAATAAAGGAAACCACATCATCACAACAAAGATCGAACATCATGCAATTCTGCACACATGCGAATTCCTGGAAAAACACGGATTTGAAGTGACATACCTTGATGTAAATGCGGAAGGTATGGTCGAACCTGCGGCCCTGGAAGCAGCAATCAGGGATAACACTGTTCTGGTCAGCATCATGATGATCAACAACGAAGTGGGAACTCTGCAGCCGATCAGAGAACTGGCGGCTATAGCAAAGGCTCACGGCGTTCTGTTCCACACAGACGCAGTACAGGCGGCAGGCAATGTAGAAATAGACGTCAAAGAAATGGGTATCGACCTGTTATCCATGTCCGCACATAAAATCTATGGACCGAAAGGTATCGGTGCATTATATGTAAGAAGAGGCGTACGCATCTCCAATTACATGCACGGCGGAGCTCAGGAAACAAGAAAGAGAGCCGGCACAGAAAACCTGCCGGGAATCGTAGGTTTCGGTAAAGCGGCAGAAATGGCAAAGGCAAACCTGCAGGCTCATATCGATCACTGCAGCAGCCTGAGAAATTACCTGGTAGAACAGATCATGGCTAATCTGGAAGACGTTCATGTGAACGGATCCATGGAATACAGACATCCGGGCAATGCGAACATGACTTTCGAATACATCGAAGGGGAAGCAATGCTGCTGTACCTTGATATGCACGGCATATCCGTATCTACGGGCTCTGCATGCTCCTCCAAGTCCCTGACACCATCCCATGTACTGACAGCGCTGGGCATTCCAGTGGAAAGAATCCACGGAACGCTGAGAATGACAGTAGGGGACATGACAACAAAAGAAGATATAGATTACACAGTAGAAGTTCTGGTAAAAGTAGTTAATAAACTGAGAGAAATCTCCTCAGTGTCTAAAGAGAAAGGTTGGTAAAAACATGGCTAACATGTATAACGATAAGGTAATGGATCATTTCATGAATCCTCATAACGTAGGAGAAATCGAAAATGCTGACGGTGTGGGTACTTATGGAAGCCCTGTCTGCGGCGACATGATGAAGATTTCTCTGTCCATCGATGAAAACGAAGTGATCACAGATGCTAAATTCAAGACATTCGGCTGCGGATCCGCGATTGCTTCCTCCAGTGTTGCGACTGACATGATCATCGGTAAGACTGTTGAAGAAGCTCTGGCTATCACTAATGAAGAAATAATTGCCGAACTGGGCGGACTTCCTGCAATCAAAGTGCATTGCTCTGTACTGGCAGACCACGCAATCAAATCCGCTGTTTATGACTATGCTCAGAAACACGGAAAGACTTATGCTGCACTGGAAGGATTCGATCCGAATGCAGAAGAGGACGATCATCACGATATCCCAGAGGAAGAATAATATGAATAAATCTTTGGATAAAAACAAAGTAATATTGGGCTTGAGCGGCGGTGTAGACAGCACAGCCGCTGCTTTATTATTACAGAGTCAGGGCTATGAAGTATACGGCCTGTATTTCGATGTTACAGAAGGAAACGAAGAAGGAAAGGCTGCTGCGGCAAAGGCAGCTGAACAGATCGGGATCCCGTTCATTTACAAAAATGTAAACGAACTGTTCGAAAACACAGTTATCGAGAACTTCTGCACTGAATACATGGCGGGCCGGACACCGAACCCGTGCGTATACTGCAACCCAAACGTATAATTTAAGGTTCTCATCGAGGAAGCCGACCGCATCGGAGCTTTTTACATTGCGACAGGCCATTACGCTAAAACAGGCGAAAATCCGGACCTGGGATGGACTGTGAAATGTGCTGAAAACATCAGAAAAGACCAGTCATATATGCTCTACAGACTTCCTGCAGAAGTAATAGAAAGGCTGATGCTTCCGCTGGAAGGAATGGAAGATAAAGAAGAAGTCCGCGAAATCGCACGTCAGAAGCTGATGTTCAATGCTGATTCAAAAGACAGCCAGGAAATCTGTTTTATTGATGATGAAGTTGGATATGCGGCATACATCTTTGATAAGGGATATTCCGTGAAACCGGGCAACTTTATAAACAAAGACGGCGAGGTACTGGGCGAGCACAAAGGTGTGATCCATTATACGATCGGCCAGCGCAAAGGCCTGGGAATAACTTTTGGGAAGCCTGTTTATGTAACGGCGCTGGATGCAGTGAATAACACAGTTACACTGGGCGACCACGAAGATCTGTTCTCGCACGAAGTAATCTGCAGCGGATGTTTCTTCCCGACGACAGGCGGAAGTGCTATGCCGGAATTCCTTGCCGGCAAACAGCTGAAGGGCAAGATCAGATATGCAGCGAAACCTGCGGAATGCGTGATAGAGCAGTTGCCTGACGGACGTATAAAAGCAACTTTTGAAGAAAAACAGAGAGCCGCAACACCTGGTCAGTCAGTAGTTTTTTACTACGGAGACTGCGCAGTAGGCGGCGGATATATCGACTAAATTCTAAAAATGGAAGCAAATCAGCTCAGAGCATAGAGTATTCTTATGATGCCGAAGGTCGTATCATCAGCAAGGCCTATCCGGCAGGAACAGGTCTCGGAACAGTAGATTATGTATATGACGAAAAAGGTCTTCTTACATCGATCACTAATGACGATGGTACTGTCAGAAGTTATGTTTATGACAGCTTTGACCGAATCAGCAGCATAAAGAGCTATGATGAGCCTGGCAGTGCAGACTATATCGAAACTGTATATACCTATGACAGCCAAAGCAGAGTCTCTTCTATGCAGCATAAGGATGGCAGCAGTATATTGGAATCATTCACATATACGTATGACAAGGAAAATAATATCTTGTCAACGACTCATGTAAACAATCTTCCTGAAGATGGTAAGAAGATAAATGAGACACGTGTCTATACATATGATGATTACTACAACCTGTCCTCATCAACAAAGACAGATCATCTGAACGATGACGCTCAGCTTGTTACGACATACACATATGACCAGGTAGGAAACAGAGCCAGCCAGACTACAGGCACTGCGACTACTACATATACATATAACGGGCTGAATCAGCTGCTTTCTAAGACAGACTCTGACGGCACTGTGAATTACACATATGACGGCAGAGGCAACCAGATCCTTGAACAGAATACCGAGGCTGGGACAAGCACTGAAATGGAATATGCTGTTACAGGAGAAATGATCGGGCTGACAGAATACAGCGGTGAAACTGCGACTATGACGCAGAACAACCTGTATGACCATAATGGTATAAGGATCATGAAGACTGAGGATGGAGCCTCCAGAGACTACTATTATGACAGCGGTGCATGTGCATTCACGATGGATGGAGACAATGTTTCGATAGCCAATATCCTGACACCGCAAGGTGCAGTAGCAGGCTCATATAGAGACAGCA
>JAGBGL010000162.1 GCA_017936025.1 Bacillota bacterium
GGCAAGTCTGGGGCTTCCGCTGATGCTCTTTACAAACACAGATGCCGACGTTGCATTCTATAAATCCATGGGATTTAAGGTCATCGCGGAAGTGCATTTTGAAGAATTCGGCTATACCAGCACCTATATGCTGAAAGAGGTGGAATAGATGGCTAAAAAGCAGGCGGTCCATAAAACCAATGCGATCCGTATCGTACAGGCGAAGAAGATACCGTTTTCTGTTTATGAATATGAAGCGCCGGACGGCTTTCTGGACGGTGTGTCCGTTGCACAGCAGGTCGGGCAGAATGTTGATCAGGTGTTCAAGACCCTGGTACTGCAGGGCGCGAGCCGTGAGTATTATGTGTGCGTGATCCCTGTCGCGAAGGAACTGAACCTGAAAAAGGCGGCGAAGCATTTTGGTGAAAAGAATATCGCAATGATCCCGCACAGGGACATAACCAAAGTTACAGGTTATATAAAGGGCGGCTGCTCACCGATAGGTATGAAAAAGCTGTTTGCTACGGCTGTTCATGAGAGCGCTGCATCATTTGAAACGATAATTTTCAGCGCAGGCAAAGTGGGCCTGCAGATGGAACTGCCGGTACCGGCACTGCTCGAAATTGCGCAGGCGCAGCTGGCAGATATAGTTGACTAGTTGATATGGCGGCCGCCGGCCGCAGACGCAGGGAGGAAGAAACATGGAAAACCGTATCCTCACAAACATAGAACCAAAACAGGTCTTCAAGTATTTTGAAGACCTTACTTTTATTCCGCGAGAATCAGGCAATGAACAGGCGGTTTCCGATTATCTGGTGTCATTTGCGAGAGATCACGGCCTGGAGTATGTGCAGGACGAAGCTCTCAATGTGATGATTTTCAAGGAAGCGACGCCGGGATATGCAAATCATCCGGGAGTGATCCTTCAGGCGCATATGGACATGGTGTGCGCGAAGAAGTCATGGTCGGAAATCGACTTTGGCAGCGATCCTATACCTTTTGAAATAGACGGCGATAAAATCGTTGCCCGTGAAACTTCTCTCGGCGCGGACGATGGTATCGGCGTAGCTTTTATACTGGCACTGCTTGCAGAAGACGGACTTTCTCATCCGCGTCTGGAAGCGGTTTTCACTACTGAAGAGGAGACAGGTCTTTTCGGCGTGGAAAAGCTGGATTACACCAAACTGACAGGTGAATATGTTATAAGTCTCGATGCGGCTGACGAAGGTGTTGCTGTTATCGGGTGCGCAGGAGGACCTGTTATCTGCAGTAAGATCCCTGTAACCCGCACAGAGACTGACGCATCGCTTAATTACTATAAAGTAAAAATACAGGGTCTGCAGGGCGGACATTCCGGAGAAGACATACATCGGGGAAGGGCTCATGCCAATAAACTTATGGGCAGATTGCTTATGGAACTGTGGCAGACTCTGGGACAGGATAATTTCGTACTTGCGGGCTTCCGCGGTGGCGATAAGAGCAATTCGATTTCCAGAACAGCAGAGGCTGTAGTGGGGATAAGAGCCGGTTATACGGAGCCTGCAGGGAACGGCATTATGACGCTCGAGCTCATGGACAACGAAACAAGGGCGAAAGTTATTGCTGAAAAATATGCTGAAATATATAAAGATGAATACAGAATAAATGATCCCGGAATCGAAGTGATATGGGAAAAGACAGAGATGCCTGAAAATATGATGGATACAGCATCTGCACAGAAGATTCTGGGCTACATAGAACTGGCCGAATCAGGAATAGTCCGCATGGATGAAGAATTCCCGCATCTGGTGGAAAGCTCTGTAAATCTTGGCGCAGTCAGAATCAGGCCGGAGCATGCTGAATTCTGGCATGTGGTGCGCAGTTCCCGCCAGAGCCAGGCGGACATGATGGCCGGCAAGATCTACAGGATAACTGAGATGCTGGGAGGCGAGTACAGCGTTCCTGCAGGAAGCCCGCCGTGGCAGGCAGACCCGGAATCTCAGATACGTACAGCGTACAGCCGTGTATACCGCAGGCTGTTTGACAAAGACCCTGAAATGCTGGTGCTCCATGCAGCGCTTGAGCCATGCAAAATGGCAGAGCGCGCCGGACGCAGGCTGGACATGATAGCCTTTGGTCCGGATGTGAGGAACCTCCACGCTCCGGGCGAATATGTGACGATCCCGTCATGTCAGAAGCTGTGGAAAACATTGAAGATGCTGCTGGAGGAATTGTAGATGAAAGATGAAGAGTTCTGCGGACTGGTCGAGATCCGCGATTATGATGAATATATTGAACTGCTGGAAGCGGTCCGTCCGTTCACTTCCTATATCGCTATCGTGCAGCCTGACGGTTATGATCCTGATGATATCGTAATGCTGGAAGCCGATGCCTGCATGGAAAGTGTCAGCCGTTACCTGACAAACAAGTGGCCGGGAACGCGTACCCGCGGAATGCGTGCGCAGCTGCACATGTACAAGGCAAGCCGGGAGTTTTTCGAATGGCTGAAGGACGGCGAAGCATTTTTCTATAACGTGCAGGATGAGTATGGCTGCGACCTGGTGGAGAGTACGGATTTCGGCATTGATGATATCGTATTTCTCGACCGCGAGCAGGAAGTCATGATGTACACAACGACCCATGAAGGCCTGATATATATAAATGAGGAACTGATTTAGAAAAAGGCTGCACCTGCAGTCTTTTTTGTTGACTTTATGATAGCAAAAATGCTATCATAAACCCACAGAAGGGGATAAGAATATCAAAAGGAGGTAAAGGATTGTGAATGACAATAAAGAATATAAAAAACAGCTGGATAGCCAGGATTTTGAACGTATCCGTGCTATTGTGGATGCAATGGCTGCCCAGCGCAGGAATCTGGGCATGAGTCAGAGAGATCTCGCAATTGTATGCGGTATGCCGCAGTCTACGATTGCAAGAATCGAAACCTTTAAAACCACTCCGAATCTGGGGACTGTTTTAAGAATGATGCATTATCTGGGAATGGAACTGATTGTGAATGAGCAACGAGCAGAAAGAATAAAAAAAGAGGCAGCTCTTATTCAGGAATTGGATA
>JAGBGL010000163.1 GCA_017936025.1 Bacillota bacterium
ATTACAAATCTGTAATGTTACAGGGGATCAAAAATAATCAGACATCAGAAATTATAGTAGATGGAGCTGACTTATTAGAAGACGGCGTAAAAAATATTATGATTGATGATTCAGAAAAACTTTACAAAGTAACATTTACTAATGAAAGGGTATATGAATACTGGTTATCTGGCGATTCATACAAAATGAACCACTTTACAAATCCAATCGTTTCCTGGCCGGTTCCGATTACGGAAATAATCCAGTAAGAAAGGAGTACATGAGTTATGAAAAATACTAAAAGAATGATGTTGCTCCTTTCACTGGTGATTGTACTGGTGTTTGGAGCAGGCGCAACGCTTGCGTACATCCATATGAATACGCAGGCTATAACAAATACATTCGAGCCAACGCAGGTAAGCTGTGATGTTATAGAAGATATAACTACTACTCCAGGTAAAAAGGCTGATGTGAAAATAAAAAATACAAGTAATATTGATGCGTTTATTCGTGCTGAAGTAGTTGTTACATGGAAAAAGATGTGCACAGATGCTGATGGTAAGGTCACTTTTGAAACGTATGGAAAAGCGCCTATAGAAGGAAAGGATTACACTATTAAGTATAGTGGTGAAAGCGACACACTGGAAAATTCTGGCTGGATTGAAGTTGATGACGGCTTTTACTATTGTACAACAGCGATTGCAGAAGGAGGTTTCACACCTATTCTGATAAAAGAATGTGTGGCATTAGATACAGCTCCTGACGGCTACTATCTCTCTGTTGAAATCATTGCTTCTGCTATCCAGGCAGAGGGTGAATCTTTCGGTGCGTCGACTGGTGAAAAAGGTAAGAAACCTGCAGAAATTGCATGGTCCAATGATATCGTTACAGTGACAGTTGCAACAGATGAAGGCGGAAACAAAATACTTTCTGTCAGTCCGTTAGCAGAATAGGAGGCACCCAATGAAACATACTAAAAAAATCATATGCCTCCTGGCAGTATTCGTGCTGCTGATGGCAACAACAGCGGTATCATTTGCAGACACTGAAAAGCAGGGCAAAGTAACTTATAGAGGACAGGTTGAAAAGTTCCTGTTCGAACCCGGCAGTGACTACTCAAAAACCGACCTGTTCACTAAGGGCTTCAAAGGTGTTATGCCTGGTGACGAGATTGTAGATACGATCCAGGAGAGAAATGATGCTTCCAACGAAGTGAATGTTGAGATCTTCATGCGTGCACTGGGATCTACTGATCTGCAGAACCCTGAAGATGGCAATTATGAAGTGAGCCAGCAGGATTCAAATGAATTCCTGCAGCAGCTCGGCCTTAAGGTCATCCATGAAAACGGAACAGTTCTGTTCGATGCACAGGCCAACGAAACTGCGCAGCTGACTGACTGGGTCAGCCTGGGAATGTTCAAATCCGGTGAAATCGTAAACCTGAATGTAGTTTTAACGGTGCCTCTCGATTTAGAAGCGGATGACGATAACATATACCAGAATGCGATCGGAGCACTGGACTGGCAGTTCAAAGTGATTGAAACTCCTGTTCCTCAGACAGGTGACGATTCTGATATGATCGTACCGCTGGCACTGATGGGTGTAGCAGCACTGGCTATCATCCTGGCGCTGGCAGGACGCCGCAGAAAACAGGAGCAGTAAGTTATGGGCCGCGGAATGCTTACGGGTGATGAAATCAGGATTCTGATGGAGAACCCTTACGTGGAAGCCATCAATGGCAGCCGCATCGTGTATTCCGAGGAATTCAAGAGGCTTTTCGTAAAAGAATATTTTGAAGGGAAAAAGCCTATGCGCATTTTTCAGGATGCAGGCTTTGATGTAAAAGTACTCGGATCAAAGCGTATCGAACGCTGCAGCGCGAGATGGCGTGAAGCAAATGCTTCCGGTACACTCGGAAGAAAACACGCGGATAACGACTTTTTCGAGAAGAACGAGAACGAAAAGCAGATGATGCGAAGAACCATTGAAGAACAGCAGCAGGAAATTGATCAGCTCAAGGAGAAAATCGAACATCTCAGTGAAGTTGTACAGGAACTGCAGGCTGCAAATTAATTAAAT
>JAGBGL010000012.1 GCA_017936025.1 Bacillota bacterium
TCGTTTGTATAATCAGTATCTTCAACTACATCATGAAGCAGTCCTGCAACGATCGTATGCTCGTCCATTCCCAGCCCTGCGATGATTTCCGCAACGGCTATAGGATGAATGACATACGGCTCTCCTGATTTTCTGAGCTGACCGGCATGCTTTTCACATGCCAGGTCAAATGCTCTTCCTATCAGTTCAAGATCGTAATTGGGATTGTATTCAGAAATTGTCTGTAAAAATTCTGCCCTCTTCTTCATAGGTTATATCTTCCTCTTGTCTTTAGATTATTTTTCAGCTTTCGCTTTTCTTGCTTTCTTTTTCTTTTCAACATCACGCAGATATTTGCTTCCGTGTTTTCTATGAGCGAATTCGTAATACAGCGGGCTGCAGATCGTGATGGATGATGCTGCACCTACCAGAACACCGATCATCAGAGGAATAGTGAATTCTCTGATTGCTTCGCCGCCCATGATTACCAGAGGAATCATAACGATGAAAGTTGTTGCAGAAGTCATCATGGATCTTCCCAGAGTCTGCGTTACACTGTTGTCGACCAGTTCTTCAGTGTTGCCGCGTTTTGCATATTTAATATTTTCACGTATTCTGTCAAAGATTACTATCGTGTCATTTATAGAGTAACCTACTACAGTAAGTATACCCGCAATGAACGGATTGTTTACCTGCACCTGGAATATTGCATAGAACGCAATTACCAGAAGTACGTCATGAAGAACGCCTGCCAGGGCTGCACCGCCGAATTTCCATTCAGAGAATCTGAGTCTGATATAAATCAGCATGCATATTGCAGAGAGCAGTATAGCTTTGATAGCATTATTTCTCAGTTCTTTTCCTACTGATGGTCCGAACAGTTCATGAGCAAGGACATCTTCATCTTCAAATCCGAAATCTTCCTGCAGAGTTGCGATCACTGCTGCTCTTTCATCTTTATCTAAAGCCACTGTTGTACGGATAATAACTTCTTCGTTATTTTCTCCGGAATATACGATTTCAGCATCCAGGTCATATTCTTTTAAAGACTGTTTGACTTCTTTTTCAGAAACCTGTTTACCCATATCGATCTGCATCATTGTACCGCCCGTAAAGTCGATACCGTAATTCAGTCCTTTGATCAGTCCAAAGCCCAGGCCGATCACAAGAATGATGCATGTAACAGCATAGAATTTCTTTCTATGTTTAACAAAGTGGAGATCTTTTTTGATTGTAAATGTAGTTGTGTTGTCTTCTTTAACGCCGAAGAATTTCTTAGCACTGAACTTCTTGCTTTCAGCGATGATTTCAACAAATATTCTTGTTACGATAACGGCTGTGAACAGGCTGACAATAATACCGATCATCAGTGTCCATGCAAAGCCTTTTACTGTACTTGTTCCGATCTGGTACAGGATAACCGCTGCGATCAGAGTTGTTACCTGAGAGTCGATAACTGTTTTCATCGCACGTTTAAATCCGTTGTGAACTGCAAGTTTAGTACTTTTGCCTGCAGACATTTCTTCACGGATTCTCGCAAAGATTACTACGTTAGCATCCACGGCCATACCGATACCAAGGATGATACCTGCGATACCAGGCAGTGTCAGTACGCTTCCTACTGCAGCCATTATGTTCAGCAGAATAACAACATACAGAAGCAATGCCAGATTTGCTACCAGACCCAGGAGTCTGTATCCCACGATCATAAGAATGAATACCAGTATCAGTCCGATTATACCTGCGATGATGCTGTTTTCCATTGCATCGACACCGAGTTTAGCTGTCTGTACAGAAGATGTGATTTCAACCAGTTCTACAGGCAGTGCGCCGCCTCTGATCAGAGCAGCCAGATTAGTTGCTTCTTCCTGAGTGAACTGTCCTGTGATTTTACACTGTCCGCCTGCGATAGGTTCATTTACTCTAGGTGCGGAAATGATCTGGCCATCCAGAATAATCATGATCGCTTTGCTGTCAACACCTTCGATCATTGACGTTACTCCGCCCTGATATGCTGTTGTTGTTGCGTTTGCAAACAGGTCAGCGCCTTCGCTGTCGAACACCAGATTTACTGCGTATCCGCCATCCTGTGCTGTTCCTGTGGAAGCATCTTTAACATTGCTTCCGTCCAGAACTATTGTTCCGTCAGCCAGAGCAAACTGCAGCTGTGCGGTACGTCCGATCTGTTCGATCGCTTCGTCTGCATTTTCAGCACCCGGAAGCTCTATTCTTATACGTTTTTCACCTTCTATTGTAACTATTGGTTCAGCCAGGCCCATCTGGTTTACACGTTCTTCAATAACCGCCTGAGTCTGTTCCATAAGTTCTCTGAGTTCTTCTCCTTCAAGGTCAGTCTGTGCTTCCATTACAACATAAACACCGCCCTTGATATCAAGGCCCAGTTTGATTTTGTCCTTTGTAGGTTCAACTGCATCTCCTAATCCGAATGCTGTCAGGTACCATGCAAAAGCTGTAATGATGATAATTAAAACTGCCAATACTTTTTTCAGCTTGTAACTCATAATTCCTCCATTTTGTCTTTAGTATTTTATATGTAGGCAATATTATCGCCATAATAATAAATATCCTAAATATTTTACTACTTTTTCTGAGTTTTCACAAGGGCAAACACGTTGATTTTTCGACATTTCTGTTACTTTTTAATGTTGGCGCCCACTATTCCGCCGGCAGAGCCTGACAGCATTGGAATTATGTACGGAATCTGCAGTATTCCTGATACATCTATGTCCCGGCAGAATACAATTGATACTATGATATATACCGCAATAACTATAGAAACTGCAATCGCTGTACCTGTCAGAACACCGGTCTTTTCTGTAATACATGCCGCAAATATTCCTGCTGCAAAACATACGATTCCAAGAGATATTATAAGAATCCAGTACCCGTATTTCTCAGGTAAAGATGTGCAGCTTATAATCAGACAGCAAACCAGAGATAACAAAAAAAATGCAGCGACAGCCGCCGCTGCCGTACATATAAACCTTATAATTATTTTCATACTCTTATCCCCCTCTGTGCACTATATTACTTTTTGTGAATATATAGAACAAAGGAATACACAGACAGAATTTGAGATAAAAAAAGACGCTCCGCAGGGAACGTCTTTCGTGTTTTATGCTTTTTATTTTTCTTCTTCAGTAGCAGGTGCTTCTTCAGTAGCAGGTGCTTCTTCAGCAGCTTCTTCAACTGCATCTTCAACTGGTGCTTCTTCAGCAACTGGAGTTTCTTCTACAACTTCTTCAGTCTTTTTGCCCAGTCTCTTTGGCATTTTTTTCTTTGGTGCCTCTTCTTCAGCAGCCTCAGTCTTTGCCTTAGGTGCATCCTTAGCGTTTACTACTTTGGAGATAGACCATCTCATCATTTCGAATTTAACTTTGTCTGCTCCAACCTGGATAACCAGTGTTTCTTCTTTAGTCTTTACAACTTTACCGCAGATACCGCCGATTGTGATTACTTCATCTCCAACCTGAATAGCGTTTCTCATTGCATTTACTTCTTTTTCTCTCTTCTTCTGAGGTCTAATCAGCAGGAAATACATGATCAGCAGAAGTAAAATTAAAGGTAATAAAGTACCAAAACTTCCCATAATAATAAGCCTCCTTAATAATTTTTAATCTCAAACGATTATGGTGCCGGCGATGGGGGTCGAACCCATACGGTGTTGCCACCAAGGGATTTTGAGTCCCTCACGTCTGCCAATTCCATCACGCCGGCGTAATGCAATTATTATAGCACACGTGTTTTTATTAAGCAAGAAAATACTTCAGATACAGACTTTATGCGTCCACTACTTCCATATCTTCTTTTTTAATTTTAACCATATGTTTTTTGCTGAGCAGGCTGTACATAACAGGAACTACTATCAGCGTCATTAATGTTGCATACAGCAGTCCGCCTATCGAAACAATAGCAACAGGCTGTACCATCTCAGCACCTTCACCGAATCCGAGTGCCATAGGAATAAGTCCTAAAACAGTAGTAGCTGCTGTCATCAGTACCGGACGGATTCTTACTACGCCGGCTTCTATGATAGCCTCTCTTCTTTCCATTTCTTCTTCAAGACGGAATCTGTTTATCGTATCAACCAGTACGATACCGTTATTTACAATGATACCGACCAGCATGACAAATCCTACCATGGCGATAATGCTGACTTCAAATCCGGAGATCAGCAGCGCCAGCATACCTCCTGTGAATGCCAGAGGGATCGTAAACATTACAATGAACGGTGATCTTAATGACTGGAACTGTGCAACCATTATAAGGTATACAAGGAGCATGCCCAGTACCAGCAGCAGAAGCATCTGTTTCATGGCGTCCATGATAGTTTCATTTTCACCCTGGAATTCAACGGTCGTACCTTTAGGCAGATCCAGTTTTTCCACTGCATCCTTGGCATCGTTTGTAACATGTGTAATGTTGTATCCGTCTTCCAGAACTCCTCCGACAGTAAGCACTCTCTTCAGGCCTTCATGATTTATTACTTCCAGAGCCTTACCTTCTTTGATTTCAGCGATATCAGTCAGTTTGATCTTTTCGGAAGCGCCGCTCTGGCCGCTTAATGAAATCTCCATATTTTCGAGATCTGTTCTGGACATCGTTTCTTCTTCACTGCCGGATACTATTACATCAGTACCTGTACCGTTTTTAGTAATAGCAGTCGCTGTCTTGCTTGAAGAAAGCTGTCCGGCAATATCGGCATAAACCTGTGCTACTGTAAGCCCATGTTCCATTGCTTTGTTTTTATCGATACTGATCTGAAGTTTAGGGGTACTGTTTTCATCGAGGTCAGTAATTTCAGTCAGCCCATCCACCTTTTTCAGTTCAGATGTAACCTTCACAGCTGTATCACGCAGCGTGTCAAGATCATCGCTGTATATTTTGATCTGGACACCGGAACCGCCCATCAGATCCATGATGTCTGTGGAACCTAATGCAGTGACTTCACAATTATACTTTTTACCGAATGATTCGATTTCTTTGCTTATTTCATCCACATGATCCAGTTCTCCGTCCTTCAGTATCACATACATCGATACTGCTGTGACATCTTTTGCAGAGCCCGTTGAAATTCCAAGTGTTCCTGCTGTGTCGCTCGCAAGCATTGCGCCGACTGTTTCTACTTCATCATGCTTCAGCATTGCTTCTGTAACAGCATCCGATACTTCTGCTGTTTCAGTAAGTTCGCTGTCTTCAGGCATCTGTATAGTTACACTTATCTGCGGACTTGCCATTTCAGGCATGTACGCAAATCCTCTTGCAAGTCCTGCTCCGCATGAACCTATGAGAAGAACTACAGCTGCAATAAGAACAAGTTTTCTGTGATCAAGAGCATATGCAATTATTTCACGGTATTTAGTCAGGATACGGCTTTCGTGGCTGAGTACGGCATTTTTTGTTTCGCCGACAAGGAAAGTTCTTGCCATTGCCGGTACCAGTGTGAGTGCGATTATAAGGCTGGCCATCAGAGAGTATCCGATCGTCAGCGCCATGTCTGTAAATATCTGTCTTGTAAGACCATCTACAAATACGATCGGAACAAATACACATACGGTTGTAAGTGTAGAAGCCGTAATAGCACCTGACATCTGTGCCGCCCCGGAAATGGCGGCCTGTATCCGGTTATATCCCAGTGCCCTGAGCCTGTATATGTTTTCGACGACTACAATCGAGTTGTCGACCAGCATCCCTACTCCTACTGCAAGTCCGGACAGAGATATCATGTTAAGCGTAACTCCTGAAAAATACATCAGAGCGATCGCAAACAGCACACTGATAGGAATACTGATGGCTGTAATTGCTGTAGGACGTATATCTCTCAGGAAAAACCAGAGAATAAGAATCGCAAAAAGTGCGCCCAGAGATCGGACGAGCACACGTCTGAA
>JAGBGL010000164.1 GCA_017936025.1 Bacillota bacterium
ATCCGCAGCTGACTTCGAAGGCGAAGGCGTTGGTATCGTAAACTTCATCAAAGACCTGGGTCTGGTTCCTTCCAACAGAGAAGGCTTCATGACTATTGAACAGGGAGGACTGAAGATCGACGGAGAAAAAGTAACAGACAAGAAAGCTATGATCACAGTTGAATCCTTCAAAGACGGCAAGATGCTGGTTGAAAAAGGAAAGAAAAAGAAACTGGTTGTAGAACTGGTATAAGATAATTCAGTGCTGCAAGGCGCCCGTGCCCTGCAGCACTTTCCATAGAAACGGAATTTTAAAATGAAACTGATTAGATACGATGATGAATTTTTCATGGACCATGTTCCCGGAGCCATAGCCATAGATATGGCCGGCATGGTTACATATGTAAATAAGCAATGCTGCGAATATCTGCAGAGAGACCGTTCTGAGGTAATCCACAAGCACATCTTGGAAGCCTTCCCGGATACGCGCATGCTGGAGAATCTGGAAACTCTGGAACATCCGGAACTGGTATTCTACAGTTCTTATGTAGGAATCGGTATTTCCGTGCATGTACCGCTTTTTGATGGAGACATCAGAGTGGGTCTGCTGGAATTCGACGCGACTCAGGGTTCAAAGAGATTATATGAATTGTCAAAAGAGTACAGTGAATTCCTGGATAAGGAACTGATGCATGTGGCGGACGATATGGATATGCCGGGGGATGCGAAGTATTCCATCAACCGGATCATCGGGCGTTCGCTTCCGATAATCTCTCTGAAGGAAGATATCCTCAATGCCGCCCAGTCCAATTCCACCGTTATAATCACAGGGGAAACGGGTACGGGTAAAGAACTGGTCGCAAATGCGATACATAATCTGAGTGAACGCAGAAAATACAAAATGGTCAGTGTCAATTCGTCCGCATTTCCGGAGAACCTTGTAGAGTCAGAACTGTTCGGCTATGAAGAGGGCTCGTTTACAGGCGCTGTGAAGGGCGGGAAGAAAGGTAAGTTTGAGGTTGCTGATAAAGGGACGCTGTTCATAGACGAAATTAACCAGATGCCGCTTTTCGTTCAGCCAAAACTGCTGCGAGTTCTGCAGGAAAAGGAAGTTGATAAAATCGGAAGCACTTCCAGTATCCCTGTGGATGTCCGCATAATCGCTGCGACAAACCAGAACCTTCAGGATCTGGTCGCTGAAGGCAAGTTCAGGGAAGACCTGTTTTACAGACTCAATGTTATCCCGATCCATCTGCCTCCACTGAGGGACAGACTGGATGACCTGGAGCTGCTGATGGAAGGCAAGATCAAAGATTTGAACCCGGTGCTGGGCAAACGTGTTACTAAGATCGATGAAGCGGTGATTCACAACTTCCGCCAGTACGACTGGCCGGGCAACGTGCGTGAACTCCACAACAGAGTAGAGCGCGCGATGAACTATGTGCCGGCAGACGAAGATACGCTGAAGCTGGAGCACTTCGGCATCGAAGAGGGTCCTGAAAAGACAGATTTTGCGAAACTCCGCGAAATGGAGAATCCTATCGAGGATATCAAGCAGGAAGCCGAACGCAAGCTCATCATGGATGTGTTGGAAAAAGTGGGCGGAAACAAGACAAAAGCGGCTGAATATCTGAAGATCCAGAGGCCTCTGCTGTATCAGAAAATGAATAGATTAGGAATCAAATAAAGATTAAAAAAGACCGGAATCAGTTTCCGGTCTTTTGTGATTTTTGCTTAACGTTTCGGCATCTGCTGAGTAATGCAGTGGATGTTTCCGCCGCCGTAAACGACTTCTTTTGTATTAACGCCGACAACTTTTCTGTCAGGGAACATTGCCTGGACCTGCTCCAGTGCCAGTGCGTCGTTTTCGTCTTCGTACTGAGGAACGATTACTCCTCCGTTTACGATCAGGAAGTTCATGTATGAGGAGATGCAGAGTTCGCCGTCTTCTCTCGGAACTGTGCCTTCTACATAATCGATATCAAAATCGCCGCTGATCGTTACAGGTTTTTTAGTAGTTGTTAATTTATGAACTTTGAGTTTTCTGCCTTTCGCATCTGTAGATTCGCTTAAAATACTGTATGCCTGCTGTGCAACTTCGTAGAAAGGATCTTCAGGGTCTTCTGTCCATATGCATGCGGCTTCTCCGGGAGCGACGAAACAAGCTACATCGTCAATGTGGCCGTTTGTTTCTTCAGGGTCGATACCGTCTTTCAGCCAGATCACTTTTTCGCAGTTCAGATATTCTTTCAGCATGTCTTCGATTTCCTGTTTGGACATGTGAGGGTTACGGCCTTCGCTAAGCAGGCACATTTCTGTCGTCATGACTGTTCCTTCGCCGTCAACGTGGATGCTTCCGCCTTCCAGTACGAAACCTGCAGTTTTATAGGAATCTACTCTTTCCAGCTCGCATACTTTCTGAGCGATCATATCGTCCTGATCCCATGGGAAATACAGGCCGTCTACCAGTCCGCCCCATGCATTGAAATCCCAGTCGATCCCTCTGAGCTCGCCTTTGTCATCCTTCACAAAAGTAGGGCCGCAGTCACGTACCCAGGAATCGTTATTTGTCATTTCGACAACGCGGATCTGTTCAGGCAGTCTGTTTCTTGCGTTTGCATACTGCTGCGGGGAAACCAGCATTGTAACCGGTTCGAATTCACTGATTGCAACAGCTACGTTTTTGAAAGCTTCCTGCGCCGGTTTGCCGCCGTTTCTCCAGTTGTCAGGTCTGTCCGGCCATATCATAAAAATCTGTTCCTGCGGTTCGAATTCGCCGGGCATTCTGAAACCGTCTTTTTTGGGTGTTGAATTGATTCTTTTAGCCATAATATCTCTTCCTTCTGTGA
The DNA here is from genome assembly GCA_017936025.1 of Bacillota bacterium. GTDB lineage: Bacteria > Bacillota > Clostridia > Peptostreptococcales > Anaerovoracaceae > RGIG9096. The sequence goes on from JAGBGL010000164.1 coordinate 2,829, forward strand.
GTTGTAGTTATCCTTATAATACTGAAAATTTGCGGCGATTACAATGGCTTTTGCAGGATTTTAGGATTATCGGAAGTGTGCGTTTTTGAGGCGTCTCCGATAAGAAATTATCGGCAAAACATCATTCCTGTATGCTTTCGATAAGTGATATGCTCCCGTTATCGGAAGTGCTTCCGGGAGAAGTGATTTCGATAAAAAACTATCGGAAGGCCCCCGGAAACCCGGCATCACCGATAAGCTTTCCGCGGCGACCGCCTCTGTAAGCGGACAAAGACACTGTAAGCGCAAAAATACATAATATGCAATCGCCTGAAATGAACTGTTTTCAGCTGATTTCAGCAATTGGCAGCAAGAAAGGTATATTGGTGTAAGCGAGTGCTTACATGTGTGCATGCGGCACAGGAGTTACGGATATTGGAATTACCGCAGTGAGCAAAACGGTCTGCATTTGGCATGAATCTTGCACATATATATTACATTAGGAGGGATTGCGTATGAAACTGACAATAAAAGAACAGGAACGTCTAATGATGTTCACTTTAGCAGAGATGTCCAGAAGACGCTGGAAAAGAGGATGGAAACTGAATTACATTGAAGCAATGGCCATCATATGCGATGAGCTTCTGGAACGTGCAAGAGAAGGTAAAAGCAATATTTACGACCTGGTAGAGCTGGGATCCAAAATTATCACAGAAGAAGACGTAATGGAAGGAACTCCTTCACTGATGCCTATTATCATGCTGGAAGTAATGTTCCCTGACGGAAATAAACTGGTTACTGTACAGGATCCGGTAAGACTGGAAAAACGCGAGGAAGCGGTTCATATGGATGAACTGCTCACGATGAACTAATAAGGAGGTTGCCTATGACTTATCAGATCGGCGAAATCATCTTTGCAGACGACCCTATCATCGTTAATGAAGGCAAAGATTCAATTGAACTTGTAGTGAGCAATACCGGCGACCGACCGATCCAGGTATGCTCGCATTATCATTTCTTTGAAGTAAACTATGCACTGAAATTCGACAGAGAAAAGACTTTCGGATATCATCTGGATGTTCCTGCCGGAACAGCAGTGCGTTTCGAACCGGGCGAAGAACACAAAGTCGCTCTCATAAAATATTCAGGCAAACAGCATCTGTATGGCTTTAAAGGGCTGACAATGGGCGATGTGAACGACCCTGAAGTTAAAAAAGCAGCGCTGGCCAGACTGGAAGCTGCGATGAAGGAGTGTGAGTAGTATGGCAGTTAAGTTAACAAGACAGGAATACTGCGATATGTACGGACCAACAGTCGGCGACAAGATCCATCTGGCTGATACAGGCCTTATCGCAGAAATCGAAAAAGATTACGCTGCTTCCTGCTACGGAAACGAAGTAATGTTCGGCGGCGGTAAGACGCACCGTGACGGCATGGGAAACATCTCCGGAGCAACAACAGAAGACGGCGTACTGGATACAGTATTTGCGAATGCCATCGTTATTGACCCAATGATCGGTATCGTTAAAGGCGACATCGGGATCAAAGACGGAAAGATCGTCGGCATCGGCAAATGCGGAAACCCTGATACAATGGACATCACACCGGGCCTCATAGTAGGTGCGGCAACAGAACTGATCTCCTGCGAAGGCATGATCCTGACACCGGGCGGAATCGACGTACACGTACACTTCGAATCCCCTGCACAGTGCTGGGAAGCGCTTTCCAACGGTATCACAACAATGATCGGCGGAGGCTCCGGCTCCCAGACAACGAGCGTAGAAACACCGGGACCTAGCCACCTGCATTTCATGATCAAAGCGCATGAAGAACTTCCTGTAAATGCGGGCTTCTGGGCAAGAGGAAACTCCAGCAAACCTGAAGCTATCCGTGAACAGGCGCTGAACGGAGCTATCGGCATGAAGATCCACGAAGACTTTGCGGCAACTCCTGCAGTAATCAAGTGCTGCCTGGATGTGGCTGACGAAATGGATTTCCAGGTGCAGCTCCACACAGATACACTGAACGAAAGCGGTTTCGTAGAAAGTACAATGGAAGCGATCGGTGACAGAACTATCCATGCTTACCATGTAGAAGGCGCAGGCGGCGGACACGCACCTGACCTGCTGGTTGTATGCGGAAAGGAAAA
>JAGBGL010000165.1 GCA_017936025.1 Bacillota bacterium
CAATAACAATTTTAAGAGGACGTATGTCCTGTGTCATCGCTCTTCCTCTGTTCATTATAAAAATATTTTCCTGCTGCAGCACATCAGCTGCAGGCAGCTCATTCGGTATAATCAAAGGCATAGCTTGATAACCCTCTCTTTTCTGCTTATTTTGATTTCAATTGCATTCCAATTGTTCATTTATCATACACCATATCATCCTAAAATTCAAGGTTACGGTATACGTTAAGTTCTTCGGCAGCTCCAGTCCTGAACAGATCCGAAGCACTGAAAAACACATACCCATCACAGCTTTTGCCGCGCAGCTGATTTATCTGAAATTCAATATTGCTGTTACTTGACAGCCATCCCGGATCGTCTGCTTCGTGCATCCCTGCTTTGTACAGAGCAAGCCCCACATAAAGTGGTTTGTTTCTGACATTGATGCCAATCCATTCATCAAGTGTATCTGAGAACATATCATCTCTCCATGCAGCTGTGTGTTCATCCGTCCAGTATATCTGCGGAACAATATAATCGACATACCCTTCTTCCGAAAGCCATGTTTTCACATCTGCCCCCAGAGACTCACTGTATCCGATATTTCCTGCCGGACTTATTCCGAACACCATGTTTCCTTTATGACTGTGCACTGCGTTGTACACCTGTTTTATCATCCTGTTTACATGAGTCATTTTTTCTGATGTTGCGGGCACATCCCCCTCTTCATAGAAGTAATCATCAAAATGGATGCCATCGATATCATAGTTGTCCATCAGTTCATTTACACATAATAAGATTTCCTCCGTAGAAGCTCCGTCAGCGGGGTCAAGAATGTCTTCTTCAAAAGACGAGTTTCTGTATGGATTGAGCCATGCGTGAATTTCCATATCATATTCATCTGCAAGTTCTGTCATTATCTTCAGCGGGTCATATGGAAGCTCTTCAGTTCTGCTCCAGATCGCTTTTGATACCGGAAAATAGTCGGATTTATAAACGGCATCCCGGAATGCCCTTACATGAAAATATACCGTGTTTATATGAAGTTCTTCCGCTCTGTCATAAAAAGATTTTGCATTCTCCGTGAATTCAGCCTCACTCTTATTTGAAAGTCCGAGTTTTGCAAAATCAACATAAGATACCCATACTCCCCTGACTTCTTTTTTCATTGCGTTTTCCTGACTTCTGCACATACTTAGTCCTGTGACAGCAACCAGTACAACAAGAAAGACAGCAGTTGCTGTTTTCACCGTCTGCCGTCTTTTGCCTGAATTCATTCTTTTTCTTTTATGTCTTTTCTTTTTTCTCATACCAATCTGTTAAGCTTTTCCCCTTTAATAAAACTTTCAAGATTTGCGCCGCAAATATCAATGACGCTTTGTCTCGTTTCCTTTGGCGTAAACGCAATATGCGGAGTCACCAGGCAATTATCCAGCCCGATCAGCGGGTTATCCTCAGAAGGCGGTTCCTGTGCCAGTACATCCAGCCCTGCACCTGAAAGCTTACCTGATTTTAACGCCTCCGCAACCGCTTCCTCATCAAGAAGCGCCCCTCTTGCAGTATTGATCAGGATAGCACCGTCTTTCATCCTGCTTATAAACGCCTTGTCTATAATACCTGTATTTTCCGGAGTAAGCGGACAATGCAGGGAAACAACATCCGAATTGATTGCAGATTCTTTGTCCCTGCTGTATATATTCACAGTCATCCCAAGCGCCTCTGCGATCTGTGCAGTTTTCCTGCCTATATTGCCATATCCGATAATGCCTATAGATTTGCCGGCCAGTAATGTTACCGGAATGCCCTTGCATCCATCCCACTGACCTTCACTCACTTTCCTGTTGAAAGTTTCAATATTATTCGTAACTGCCAGGAGCAGAGAAATCGCATGCTGCGCGACCGCATCGGTAGAATACGCCGGCACATTTGCAACCGCGATCCCCAGATCAGATGCCGCCTGAAGATCTATGTTATTGAACCCTGTAGCTGCTGCGCCTATAAACTTAAGGCCGGGACACTTTTCCATGATTTCACGGTCTATGACGAGAGAATCAATAAAAACCGCTTCTGCACCTTCCAGTCTTTTCACTATCTGGTTTCGTGCAGTATCTGCATAGTATGTCAGTTCGCTCACATTTTCAATAGGTCCCCAGGACACATCTCCCGGATTAATAACCCCGCAATCTAAAAAAACACTTTTCATATAAGTCTCCTAATCCAGTTCTGCAATTATATCTTTTATCTGCTTTTCCAGTTTCTTTGTCTTCTTGCCCTTTACCGTTACAACCAGATTGTCTGTACGGAAAATGCAATCCGCCAGTTCAGTTACAATATCAGAAGTAACATCTTCGTACTCCTGCTTCCTCTCGTCCAGTTCCACAGGCGTCCTTCCCAGAATATGGCCTTCATAAGCCTGCGCCCAGTTCAGGTTAGATGAATGATCAAGGATTATTTCACTGTTGTCTGTATATGCTGCTTTAACATAATCAAGTTCATCTTCCAGACCTTTTTTCAGATCTTTCAGAAGACCCGTCACCACCTCGACTGATTCCGCCAGCCTTGATGGGCGCACCTCATACTGAAGATACAGATTTCCTATGTTCCGGTACTGTTCCATTCCCGAATCAAAGCTGTATATGAATCCCGACTGTTCTGAGAGTGCCTGATGTATCTTGGAATTCTCGCATTCAAACAGTATATCGTACAGAAGCATATGCGCAGCCTGAGAAAACATGTTTGTATTAAGGTCAAACGAGAATCTGACAACACTGTCTGTGCTGTTTTTTATTGCAACCCTGCCGCCTCGCTTTCCAAAATCAGCAGGAATATCAACATGATTATCGCGATTGAGGCCCTTTTTTTCCAGAGGATATTTTTCTACCGCCTTTTTCAGATAATCGATTTCCTCTTCACCCGCTTTGCCTGTAACGTAAAAGAAAATATTGTCCGCTGCGATGATATCCTCATGAGCTTTCTGAAGCACATTTTTGCCCATTCTGTCCAAATCAGAGCTGTTACCGGTTATCATCTGTGCTGCAGAAGTTCCCTCCCAGACGATCTGGCTGCTGAAATATCCAAGTGTAGTTTTCTCATCATCTTCCCTGATTTCAGCTTTTATACGTTTTCTTTCAATACATATTTCTGAAGCCGGAAGGGTGATTGCTTCAAATATCTTGACAAACACATCTACAGCTTTGCTGAAATGCTTTGCTGCACCGGTTATTTCAAACTGTACAAACTCTTTATATGTACAGGCGTTAAACATCAGCCCCAGCCTGTCAAGATATCTGTAAAGCTCCCCATTCATAATATGGTTTATATTTCTTATTACCACATGTTCAAGAAAATGGGATACCCCATTATTTTCACCGGTTTCATATATGCTTCCGCCATTCAAATACAGACTGAGGCAAAAGCTGTGCAGATGCTCCCCCGGGTAATGAAATATCTTCACCTGATTATCAGTAATATAACTTTTTTCCATCTATTCTCTACTCTCCAAATATGCAGCTCTGCCTTCACTGTACAGATCTCCGCCCTTGCTGTCCAGAATAACCGTAACAGGAAAATCCTTCACGCTTAATTTGCGTACAGCCTCTGCACCCAGATCTTCAAAGGCAATCACTTCTGCAGATTCCACTCTCTGAGCCATCAGCGCACCGGCTCCTCCGATTGCTGCAAAATAAACCGCTCCGTTCCGGAGAACCGCCTCTTTAACAGTCTGTGAGCGCTGTCCTTTCCCTATCATCCCTGTCTCTCCAAGATCCAGTAACACAGGTGCGTATGCATCCATCCTGTAACTTGTTGTAGGCCCTGCCGACCCTATAGGATTACCGGGTTTCTCAGGCGTTGGTCCGACATAATATATGACCGAATTTTTTATTTCAAACGGAAGCTGCCCGCCCTCCTGAAGCATTTCAACCATTCTTTTATGAGCCGCATCCCTTGCGGTATACACCGTTCCCGTAAGCAGAACCGTATCTCCGGCTTTCAGCTGTGCAAATTTTTCTTTTGTAAACGGTTCACTGATTCTATATTCCATAAACAGTCTCCTACAATATTCTTTCCGCATGTCTGCTGACATGACAATTTATATTTACCGCGACCGGAAGCCCCGCAATATGGGTCGGTGCGGTCATTATTTTAACAGCCAGTGCAGTGGTTTCTCCTCCGAATCCCTGCGGTCCGATTCCCAGATTATTTATTCTCTCCAGAAGTTCCTTTTCCATCTCCGCATAATACGGATCCCCGTTTTCTCTGTCCAGCGGAAGCATCAGCGCTTTCTTTGCCATGAGTGCTGCCTTGTCAAAAGTGCCTCCTATACCTACACCTACAACTACAGGCGGGCACGGGTTTGCTCCTGCTTCCTCGCATACTCGTACAACAAAATCTTTCACGCCGTCTTCACCGGCAGATGGCGGAAGCATTTTTATCTGACTCATGTTTTCGGATCCGAAGCCTTTAGGAGCAAATGTGATTTTCACCTGTTCTCCGGGAACGATTTCATAATGTATATGTGCAGGTGTATTATCTTTTGTATTTATTCTTCTGAGAGGGTCTCCAACTACAGATTTTCGTAGAAATCCTTCAGCGTAGCCTTTGCGCACACCTTCATTGATCGCATCTTCCAGCAGTCCGCCTGTAAAATGGACATCCTGCCCTACCTCCAGGAATACGCATGCAAGCCCTGTATCCTGGCACAGCGGAAGCACGCCCTCTTCAGCTATAGCGATATTTTCTTCTATCTTCTCAAGCACATTTTTTGCAACAGGCCATGGTTCTTCCATAGCTCTGCATTTGATTCTGCACTTGACGTCATCTCCCAGAAAATGATTAGTCTGTACTGCCATTTCAGCAACAGCCTCTGCAACTTCTTTAACATCTATAACTCTCATTTATACCTCCTGCACAACTGCAGCTTATCGAATATATTTCTAATATTATACGATGAAAACAGCATTTCTTGCAATAAAGTCAAAAAAATATCCGGACACTTGTCCGGATATCTGATTTTACTAATCTTCAATTCTGATGATCGTTGCACCGAGGCCTCTGAATTTATCAACGAGTTTTTCATATCCTCTGTCGATATGATAGATATCAGAAACTTCTGTAGTACCCTCTGCAACAAGTCCTGTCAGTATTACCGCGGCCCCCGCACGGAGGTCTGTCGCTACCACCTGCGCACCCTGGAGCTGTTTTCCTCCCGGGATGATAGCACAGTTTCCATCAGTTTTTATGTTAGCGCCCTGACGGTTGAATTCTGCTACGTGCATGAATCTGTTTTCAAATACAGTTTCGATAACAACACTTGGTCCCTTTGCTACAGTCAGCAGAGCCATGAACGGGGACTGCATATCTGTAGGGAAACCCGGATAAGGCAGAGTTTTGATATCCGTAGAAACAATCGGATGCATATCACCTCTTACAACCATACCTTCATCCGTCATGTATATTTCTGCACCAC
>JAGBGL010000166.1 GCA_017936025.1 Bacillota bacterium
AGAGAACTGCATTGGCAAAAGTGCTGCTGACTAAACCGAAAATCCTGCTGCTGGACGAACCGACGAAAGGTATCGACAACTTCTTCAAGCTGAAGCTGGCGGAAATTCTGAAAAAACTGCAGGAACAGGGTGTTACAATTGTAATGGTGTCTCACGATGTGGAGTTCTGTGCAAAATATGCGGATTGTGTGAGCATGTTCTTCGATGGAAGTATTATTACAACAAATACTCCGAACAGATTCTTCTCCCAGAACAGTTTCTATACGACTGCGGCAAACAGAATGAGCCGTCATATATTTGAAAATGCAATTACTAATGAGGACGTGATTAAATTATGTCAGAAAAACATGTAAAAAATAAGCGCTCAAACAAGTCCATGTGGCTGTCTCTTCTGGTGATCCTTGTACTGATCCCGGCGACAGTGCTGCTGACTTGGGACTTGGGCGACAGAAAATATTATATCGGCAGTGTAATCATTATTTTCCTGTCAATGGTGCCATTCTTTGCGAGCTTTGAAAACCGCAAACCTCATGCAAGAGAAGTGGTGACAATTGCGGTATTATGTGCCATAGCAGTTGCTTCCCGTGCAGCGTTTATTATGCTCCCGTCTTTCAAACCTATGGTTGGGATCATAATTATTGCAGGAATGGCGTTCGGTGCGCAGGCAGGCTTCCTGACAGGAGCTATCAGCGGATTTGTAAGCAACTTTATTTTCGGTCAGGGTCCATGGACCCCATGGCAGATGTTTGCTTTTGGAATGGCCGGATTCCTGGCGGGAATTCTCTGTAAAAAAGGCATACTTAACAGTGAAAAGAAAATTCCTGTAACGGTTTTCGGGGGGCTTACTGTTATGCTGGTTGTAGGACCTCTGCTTGATACATGCACGGTGTTCACAATGAGTTCAATGATAAATACGGCTTCCATAGGGACGGTGTATCTGGCAGGACTGCCTTTTAATGCGGTGCATGCAGTGTCTGTAATGCTGACTCTGTTTCTGCTGACAAAACCTATGATGGAGAAACTGAACAGAATCAAAATCAAATATGGAATGATGGAGAATGATGATGAGATTTGATAGCTATCATCCGACGATCAATCTGATTTACTTTGCTGCAGCAATAGCTTTTACGATATGGTTTAACCATACGGTATATACCATGGTGGCTTATGCCGCAGCATTTGCATACTCAGTGAAACTCAACGGAAAAAAGGGCCTCGTTTTTAATATATGCCTGATCCCTCTTGTCTTACTCTATGCCGGGTTTTACGCTTACTATAATCACTTTGGTGTAACACCGCTGCGCCAGAATTTTATCGGCAACAGTATTACGGCAGAAGCCCTTGTTTACGGACTGATGCTGGGATTTACAATTGCTGCTGTGATCATGTGGATGTCCTGCGTGTTTGCAGTCTTTTCTTCGGATAAAGTTGTTTATCTCTTCGGTAAAGTGTCACCGAAATTATCGCTGTTTCTGTCCATAATACTGAGAAGCGTTCCTCGGATAAAAGAGCGTGCCTGCAAAATCAATACAGCACAGAGAGGTATTGGCAGAGGGACCGGTGACGGGAACTTACCGGCGCGTATCATGAATGTAATCAGGCTTGTTTCGATGGTGGTTACATGGACGCTGGAAAATTTTGTGGAAAGTGCAAAATCAATGAAATGCAGAGGGTACTCCCTGAAAGGGCGTACAGCGTTTTCGATTTACAGATTTGATAATAGGGACAGGAGCGTAGTATTGACGATATTCGTGTGTCTTACATTTGTTGCAATGGCAGTACTGCTGGATCAGACATTTATTTACTACGATCCTGAAATTATAATAAATAGAATCACTTTTGTATCTGTGATTTTCTATGTGGCTTACACAGCATTTTTACTGCTGCCTATGGGATTACAGATAGCAGGTGAAATGAAATTCAAGCGGCTGAGGGAGTCAGCTGTCTGAGGTGTTTTATGAAACGAGAACAATGGTATATTTCCACAGTCGATGAAAATGCACATAAACTGGCAGAAAACCATGGGCTGGGGATAGAGATAGCTGAATACTGTACAGCGTACAACATGGACGATTATTTTGAAATCACACATGCCTCTGTTGCTGAGAAACTGGAATGTATAGAAAAACGCGTGTTTCACGGTCCGTTCAATGAACTGTTTCCATGTGCGATCGATCCGAAAGCCCGCGAACTGGCACGCTTCCGTTATGGGCAGGCTATGAAGCTGGCTGTAGATTATGGATGCGAGAAAATAGTGATCCATGCAGGATATAATCCGAGACTTTATTATCCTCCGTGGTATACGCCAAAGACGGCGGAGTTCTGGCGGGAGTTTGCGTTCCTGATTCCTGAGGGACTGACAGTATGTCTTGAAAATGTATTTGAAGAGGAAATCGATATGTTCCTTGGCATATTTGAGGAGTTAGATGACCCAAGGATAAAAATATGCCTGGATATCGGACATGTGAATACATATTCTGAAACGCCTGTATCGGAGTGGATCAAAAGATGTGCGCCATATATCGCTCACTTCCACATCCATAACAATAATGCTGATTTTGATTCACATCAGAGCGTAGATGACGGTTCTATGGATATGAAGATGTTACTTGAACTGGCAGATGGGCTTTGCCCGGATGCAACTTATTCACTGGAAGTCATTGAATCAGAAGCGTCTGTCAAATGGCTGGAAGAAAGCGGGTTGCTGAAATGATGGAACTGGAAAAAATAATAGAATCTGTAAAAGCGCTGGATGAGGCGGCAATTACTGCAGCGGCGAAGCGCCAGGAGAATCTTGCAAAACCTCCGCGAAGTCTGGGAAGACTAGAAGACTTATCTGTGCAGGTGGCCGGGATTACAGGGAAAATATATAACAGAATAGAGAAAAAGCAGCTGCTTGTTTTTTCCGGTGATAATGGTGTTGTGGAAGAAAACGTGTCCAGTGCACCCCAGTCGGTTACCCTGCAGCAGACTGTAAATCTTACCCGTGCGAAGACAGGTGCATCTGTATTGGCAAAACACTTTGGCTGCCGGGTGACAGTGGTAGACATGGGGGTAAATGCGGATATAACGGAGCAGAAAGTTGTGAACTGTAAAATCGCCTATGGAACTGCAAATATAGCAAAAGGACCTGCGATGAGCAGGGAACAGGCGATTAGAGCGATAGTTACCGGTGCTCAGTTTGCAATGGAGGCTGATGCAGATATACTCGGTATTGGTGAAATGGGTATCGGAAACACGACGACATCTTCTGCGGTACTGGCAGTACTGCTGGATGCAGAAGTGGAAGCAGTTACCGGCCGGGGAGGCGGGATCACTGATGAAAGTTTCCTCAAAAAGAAAGACGTCATCCGTAGAGCCATTGAAATCAATTCGCCTGATCCGGAGGACATTATAGAAGTTATCTCAAAAGTGGGCGGATTTGATATTGCGGCAATGTGCGGTGCATTTATCGGTGCGGCTGCGGCCCGCAGGCCTGTGGTGATCGATGGATTTATTTCTGCGGTTGCGGCGCTGTGTGCTTCAAAATTATGTCCGCAGGTGACCGGGTATATGATCCCGAGCCATGCCTCTTATGAGCTAGGATACAGACTGGCGATGGAGGCTATGGGAATGGAACCTATGCTGCTGCTGGGGATGCGTCTCGGTGAAGGCAGCGGCTGTCCGCTTGCATTCGAGATCGTTGCTGCGGCATGTGCAGTCCTTAATGATATGGCAACTTTTGATGAAGCGGGTATAGATGACGATTATCTGGAAGAGATAAGAGTTGGCGATAAATTCTCGGTGGAGGATAAACGATGATAGTATTTATTTCCGGTGGTGCTAAAAATGGAAAATCCACAATTGCACAGGATTTGACTGTTCAATTGTCGGCAGGCGGCACGCATTATTATGTGGCCACCATGATTCCTGCAGACGAAGAGGATAATGAGCGTATCCGCAGGCATATCGAGGACCGGGATGGCCTGGGGTTCGAGACAATAGAGGTGGGACGTAATATCCTGTCGTGTCTTGAGACGGCTGACTGCGGAGGGACGTTTATGCTGGACAGTGTGACGGCACTGCTTCTCAATGAGCTGTTCCCTGATCCGTTGTGTCCTGAGATGGATGTGGAGTCCGCACGCAGATGCGGAAACGATGTTGTGACGTTTGCACAGTCTGTTAAAAATGCAGTGATCGTTAGTGATTTTATATATTCTGATGCGGCAAGATATGATAAAGTGACAGAAACTTACCGCAAGTGTCTTGCGGACATTGACCGCAAGCTGGCAGCAGCCAGCGATGTGGTGATAGAAGTTGCCGCAGGCAATATGATTTTACATAAAGGAGAACTTCCCGGATGAAATATTTTAATGCATTTATAATGTGTCAGTCCATGTTCTGTGCGCTGCCGGGACCGTGGCGGAGGTGGGATGAAAAAGCACGGCCTTATATGCTTATCTTCCTTCCTGTCATAGGTATCGAGATAGGTGTTATCTGGACTGCGCTGGCATGGGTGCTGAATTATTTTGCGCTTCCGGCTATGCTGGTGGCGGCAGTACTGTGCCTGTATCCGTTCTTTGTTACGGGTTTCATTCATCTGGATGGATTTATGGATGTGACAGACGCAGTGAGATCCTACCGCAGTCTGGAACGCAGGAGAGAGATATTGAAGGACTCCAGAGTAGGAGCATTTGCAGTGGTAGGTTGTATTGCTCTGATGATCATGCAGTTTGCAGGGTTCGCATCAGTTACTCTTGACGGCAGTTCCATATGTGCAGCGCTGACTTTTATTCCGGTAATCAGCAGATGCTGTTCCGCGCTTGCGGTTACAGTACTGCCTGCGATGGAGACCAGTCAGTATGCAGGTGCCGAGAATAAGGCACATTGCGTGATAACTATAGTAATCATGATGATTTTTGCAGCAGCAGGTGTCTTGGTATGCGGAATTTACAGTCTGGCGATGGCAGGATGTGCTGTAGGATATGCAATAGCCTTACGAAGAGCATATAAGTCGCTTGAAGGCATGAACGGCGATGTTTCCGGATATGCTCTCACAATAGGAGAACTGTGTGGTGTAATTGTGCTGGCGCTTTTATAGCGGAGGGAATTATGAAACTGATAATCGGAGGCGCGTTCCAGGGCAAAATGGAATTCGCAAAGGAAAAATATAATTTAACGGACGAAGATATATTTATGTGTACAGCTGATGAAATTGATTTCTCGAAAGCATGTATTTACGGTATAGAGGAATTCGTGTATGCCTGTATACAGAACGGCACTGATCTGCTGAAATTCTTCACAGAGCACAAAGAGGAATGGAGTGGCAGTATTCTTATTTGCCAGGATATTTTCTGCGGTGTTGTACCGCTGGGCGCCGATATGAGAGAATGGCGCCAGGTAACAGGACAGCTGTGTAAGTATCTGTCCGGAGAGGCTGAATCTGTCAGCAGGATTTTCTGCGGATTGGAGCAGAAGTTGAAATGATTTACCTGATCAGACATGGCGAAACAGAGGCCAATATAAAACATATTTACTGCGGCAGTACAGATCTTCCGTTGTCTAAAGCAGGGATTCGTAAATTGCAGGGTAAGACTTATGATGTAGGCGATGCAGAGTTTGTCATAAGCGGCATGAAAAGAACTGAGCAGACACTCAAATTGCTGTTTGGCGATGTATTGTACCGTGTCGACGAAAGATTCTGCGAAATTGATTTCGGTATCTTTGAAATGCAAAGCTATTACCATTTGAAAGATACTCCTGAATATCAGGATTGGATTTCGGGCGATAACGAAGCGAATGTCTGTCCCGGCGGTGAAAGCGGCCAGCAGATGGAAGCCAGGGTCATGGAAGCCTTCAATGAAGTGGCTGAGTGCAGACATGATGTTGTCGTCGTTGCCCATGGAGGAGTAATCGCAGCAATCATGACAAACCTATTCCCTGATGAAAACAAGACGAGGTTTGATTGGCAGCCGGCACCGGGATGTGGGTACGTAGTTGATCTCATTCGGAGAAGTTATGATACGCTAAATGTATAATTTTTCTAATTATGAATGATTGTAAAAAAGAAAGCCATCAGAGGCTTTCTTTTTTATTGCTCAAAATTAACTTTTCTTTCTGTTTCCGGGTCATTTTCTTAATTTCGGCTTCCCGCTTCAGAGCGGCTGATTTGCCTTCCAGCAACTCGTAATACACGATCCTGACAGGTAACCGGCTTCGCGTATATTTTGCGCCGTTCCCGCTGTTATGGGTCTTCTCGCGGGCCTCCACATCGGTCGTCCAGCCGGTGTAGTATGTGCCGTCACTGTATTCTAATATGTAAACGTATGCTTCTGACATGATGAATCTCCTTTTCTTTATTAAATATAACTGAAATCTGTACAGATACGCAACCAAATTACAGAAAAAAGGTTCCTGGTTACTGGCTTCCGTAACCAAATGCCATCCAAAGCCATATTTAACACGATTTAACAATATCAATTGCCTTTTTAATTTGCTTTTAACGTTTGCACTGGCTGCAGCAGTCATCCTGGGAACACTGTACATGGCTGAAATGGCAACGAACATGGTTGTGAATTCAATCAGCGCATTCCTTAACAGAGATCTTAAAAAGGCCCGTAAAGTCTGGATGGTGACTACCTTATGGAGTAGCCACCTCTTCATGTAATAAAAAACCGGCAGTCAGGATGTCTGGACTGCCGGTTTGTTTTACCACTTGTTGTGTACTTTTTCTGCGAATCCCATGAAATCTTTCAGCTCCAGGACAGTCCCGTCGTCAAGAACTGCTTTGCCGGTAAATTTGCCGAACACCTGATTCTGGTCACTGCAAAGGACTTTGAAGTCCGTGTTGGAAGCACGGTTCATTACAGGAATAAAGTCCATTTCGAAACGCCCGTCGTCGCTGGTGAAGGTCCATGGACTTAAAAAATCATCCTGACCGTCTTTCTGCGGTATATTGAATTTCACCTGGGACAGTTTGTGGGCTTTATTGTTATAGAACAGCATGTTTTCACTGGCTGCACTTGTGTCGCCAAAGCCGTATCCGATATTGAATCCGAAAGGAACACCGTCCAGCATTCCGGAAGCGCTTCCCCAATACCATGTGTTTTCATAAGTCCACACGCCGCGGCCCCAGTCCAGAACTGCGAAAGAGTCTGTAGGGTCAAAAATGTATGTCCTTCCATCAAAAGTCACGGAGCCCCTTGCAGGCAGACAGTTGATCTTTTGGTTGTAGTAAAATGCCGTTTTCTTTTCAGGGAAAGGCGTTGCAATAACCATGGAGTCTTCATTGTGATTAGTCAGAATGATGTCGCCGTTGATAGGCTTGCCGTCTATGAAGTTATCCATGTGGAAGTTCAGGCAGCGGAATTTGCCGTCATTTTTGAATGAAATGTGATATTTCCTGTTTCCGCTTTCGATGTCACCCGCTTCAGATGTAGGCGGAAGGTTCAGCTTGCCCATAGGCATGATGTTCATAGGACTGTTCGTGTGCTGCCATCCTGTCTGGAAATCCAGAAGGGATACGCTGTCCAGACCCATGTAGCCGTTATCAGCAACTGTCAGTGCTACTCCGTAACGGTCATTTCCGATGTAGTAATAATCCCATTCTTTGATTCTCAGTTTATTTGCCTTGATTGCTTTACGGTCGTAATCTAAAATCAGACTTGTTGCATATCCCGCTTCACTCAGAGTGCCTTCCGCAGTCAGCAGCGGGCCTTTTGTCTTTATTTCATGCTGCATAGTTTTCTCCCTGTACCGTGCCGTGCGGTGTGCGCAGGCACTTCCTGAAATTGCCGCCGGAGGCGGCTCCTGTTAAATAGAGTATAAATCAAGTTTGAAGAAAAAGAAAGTGTGGTATTATATTACAGAAAGATTGCAGGCAGCTGCCTGCTGAAAAGGAGAACGAATATGCTTAACATAGGATGCCATTTATCAGCCGCAAAAGGCTATGAACATATGGGCAGAGACGCCCTCAAAATCGGTGCGAATACATTTGCTTTTTTTACAAGAAATCCGCGGGGCGGAAAGTCAAAAGCGCTGGACACAGATGATGTGCAGAGACTGCTGGAAATTGCTTCTGCCAATGATTTCGGCAAGCTGGTCGCCCATGCGCCGTACACCCTGAATCCATGCTCCAAAGATAAAAAAGTCCGTGACTTTGCATACCTTGCGATGAGCGAGGATATGGAACGTATGGAACATACTCCGGGTAATTACTACAATTTCCATCCGGGAAGCCATGTGGGTCAGGGAGCTGAGGCCGGCATTGAAATGATTGCGGAGCTTCTGAATCAGATACTGAAGCCGGAACAGACGACTACTGTACTGCTGGAAACTATGGCAGGAAAGGGCAGCGAGGTCGGCGGAAGTTTTGAAGAACTGGCTGCTATTATTGATAAAGTGGAACTGAAAGACAAAATAGGGGTCTGCATGGATACATGCCACGTAAGCGATGCAGGCTATGATATCATAAATGATCTGGACGGAGTTCTGGATGAATTCGACCGCGTGGTAGGTCTTGAATATCTGAAGGCTATGCATATCAATGACAGCCTGAATCCTGCGGGGGCGAGAAAGGACCGTCACGCAAAAATCGGCGAGGGACATCTGGGAACGGAGACTATCGTAAATGTAATAACTCATCCGAAATTAAAACACCTTCCTTTCATTCTGGAAACACCTAATGAACTGGAAGGATATGCTGCGGAAATCAGCATGCTGAGAGAGGCGGCTGCTGATAAATAGAGTAAAACAGGATATCGCCCGGAACATAAAAAAGAGGGAGCTTTAACGGTCAGTTAAAACTCCCTTTTATAATGCTAATGATAAGCGATATCGAAATTAACTACGATGAAATAGTTCGGATCAATCGTTTTTACGGCAGCGTTCACTGCAGAGATTATTTCTTCTCTTTCCAGACTGCATTCCGGTGACAGCACAGCATCAAATATGATGTTAGTGTGGTTTTCGCCGGGAACGATTCTCAGGTCATGGATGTTAGAAACGCCTTCCATAGGAGCGATTGCTTCTGCAACTACTGTGTACATCTGCTGTACTGCAGGATTGCTTATTTCAATAGGGTCCATGTGAGCAACGAATTCGATCCCCAGACGGTGTTTGACTTTCATTTCAATGTCGTCGATCATTTCATGGATCTCCAGGATACTGCCTGCTGAATCCACTTCGATGTGGATGGAAGCAAATACCTTTCCGGGACCGTAGTTGTGAACTATCAGGTCGTGTGTGCCGAGAACACCTTCTTCTTCGAGAACCATTTCCTGGATCTCGGCTACGAGTTCAGGGTCAGGTGCTTCGCCGAGAAGAGGACTGACTGTTTCACGGATCAGCTGGATACCGGACCAGATGATGAACAGTGCAACCAGGCATCCCATGATACCGTCCAGCTGCAGGCCTGTCAGTGCACCGATGATAAGGCTGACAAGAAGAGCTGCTGTGGAAATAACATCATTTCTGCTGTCAGTACCTGTTGCAATCAGGGCAGAAGAGTGGATCTTCCGTCCGATACTGATATTGAAAACAGCCTGCCATACTTTGATTGCTATAGCAACTGCAAGGATGATCACAGTGACTATACTGAATTCTACAGGGTCAGGGTCCATGATTTTAAGAACTGAACTCTTCAGAAGCTGTACACCGACTACAATAATAAGTACGGAAATCAGTAGCCCTGTAAGGTATTCATAACGGGCATGACCATACGGATGGTCTTTGTCTTCCGGCATAGAAGCCAGTTTAAATCCGATCAGAGTAATGACTGAAGATGAAGCGTCCGCCAGGTTATTGATACCGTCGGATATGATCGCGATACTGTTTGCAATAAATCCGATGGAAATCTTCATGATGCAGAGAACGACATTGGAAATGATGCCGACTGCACCGGCAAGGCGGCCGTAGGATTTTCTGACATCGGGGTCGTTATAATTTTCGTGGTCTTTGACAAAAAGTCTGGATAAAAGTGTAATCATTTCTTCCGCGCCCCTGAGTCTACTGTTCTTCCTTTACCTGTTTCAGTGCCTGAGCGAACTGATCGCAGCAGGAAGTCTGCTTGAAGCCGCAGGTGATTCCTTCCACACGTCCGATGATATCGTCAATAGACATTCCTTCTACCAGAGCAGCGACAGCCTTCAGGTTTCCGTTGCATCCGCCTGTGAATTTTACGTTTTTAACAGTATCATCCTCTACTGAAAAATCTATTTTTGCAGCGCATACGCCTTTTGTTCTGAATGTATAATCCATTTTGTGTTTCCTCTCTTTTTAATATTTTTCTACGACTTTCTGTAATACTTTATTTGCAACGGAGCCGGCTACGGAACTTCCGGAACCGCCTTTTTCCACCAGCACAATGAATGCATAAGGATGTTCTTCATCATCCAGGAAGCCTGCGAACCAGGCATTAGGGCTGATTCCCTTACCGACTTCTGCTGTACCGGATTTCGCACAGATGGCCAGTCCCGGGAAGTTGCCTGTTCCGTAATTGTCTTCGACATTATAATGCATAAGTGTTTTCAGTATGTCAGCAGTGTTTTCTTCGATCATACTGATTTCGCGTTTTTTCAGTCTGAAGCCTGCAGGGAGGCCGTTGGCAAAATCCACATCTCTGATCAGCTGAGGCTGTGCAGCCTGTCCTCCGTTTGCTATCGCACCCATGTACATCATCATTGTGCATGGGTTCACCAAATCATTATACTGTCCGATACCTGCCCATGCAAGATTTATTCCGCTTTCAGGGAACTCGAATGATCCTGCGGCAGTGTCCACGCCGTCTACATTACGGCTCTCGGTGAGACCTGTCTTTTCGACATACTTGTACATCGTCTTTGCGCCGAGTTCTTCGGTCAGCTTGCCGAAATAGCAGTTACATGAATCAGAAAGCGCCTGCTGCAGATTTACAGTGCCGTGTGCAGACTGGCATGTCACTTTGTCCGGCCCGTACTCCTCGGAACCATCGCATGTGTATGTCCATGTCGCATAGTCGTTCTTGTTTTCTATAGAAGCTGCAGCTGTTACCAGTTTGAAAATGGATCCCGGAGAGAACGATGCAGAGAAAAATCTGTTGATGTATAGTCCGGAAGTGTCATCGGCAGAAACTGTAGGCGGTTTCATCGGATCGTAATTCGGCGAACTTACCAGGCAGATGATTTCGCCGGTTTCATAGTTGTATACCCCGACAGTTCCGCTGCGGCTTCCGAGTGCTGCGGCTGCAGTCTCGCAGACATCCGCATCGAGGTTAAGGTTTACATTGCGCCCCTGTCCTTTCAGCGTATAAGTGCCTGTCAGCAGGTTGTATCCTGCAAGCTTGTCTGCGTATACTACGTTAGCGCCTGTGGCTACATTGTTATTTCTGTCACCTGTGACGTGAACCAGCGCTTTGCGTAATCCGTAATCACTGCTGAAAGTCATTTCACCGCCGGTGTTTGTCATCAGCAGCACGCCGTTTGCATCATAAAGAGAACCGACTTCCAGCTTGCCGCTGTCATTATATATCTGCTTGTTGGCTGTATGTGTTGCCCAGTCATCACCATCAGTCACATAACGGAAGCAGAATACGGCAAGTCCCGCGATAAGGACTCCTGCAAGGAGCAGGCACATTATAGCTCTTCTTTCTATCTTCTTCATATTTCCGCACCCCCTTCTGCCCTGTCATCCAGGCGGACCGCAAAGCTGGCGTTCTGACGTGTGTCAGCCGCCTTCAGGAAAGCCAGCATGCCCCATGAAACTATCATGCTGGTACCGCCGCTGGAAACGAATGGGAATGTTACCCCTGTCAGCGGGAGCAGATCCACTGAACCGAAAACATTCAGTATGGTCTGGAATATGAACAGCGAAGTTGCCGCACAGGCAGCGATGCTGTAGTAGGCAGAGCGGCCGGCAATGATGGAACGCACTGCGAAAATACCAAGTGTCACGATACATAAAACTGCGAGGACGGCGATGATGAAGCCCCATTCTTCGGACAGCAGTCCGAAAACCAGATCGGTATCGGCAGCGAAAGTTGTGTGGAACCAGCCGTTGCCTGCTCCGACACCGGGCATGCCGCCGCTCGCTATGGCAGACATTGTGCGTGCCTGCTGGAAGCCGGCACCGGAAGGGTCTTCCCATACATGGCCCCATATTGCGAATCTCTGACGCACGTGAGGTTTGAGTGTGAGAACCAGCATACCGGCAAGAGCTACGGCTCCTATAATAAGGATCATCTTGGAGAAATCTCCGCTTCGCAGGAATGCGATCACAAGGAATGTCACGAAGAAAATCGCAGCAGTGCCGAAATCACTCATGATCGCAAGGCATCCCATGCAGAAGCCTGAGAATATCATGAATGTTGTAAGGTTTCCTTTTTCGTATAACTCATCCAGGGTGGCTGCCCCCGCGATGATGAAAGCTATTTTAACCAGTTCGGACGGCTGTACTGAAATTCCGCCGATGTGTACCCAGTTCATTGCGCCGTGAGTCGTAACTCCGAACAGAAGGTTGAATACCAGCAGTGCTGCCCCTGCGATCAGGATGATCATTCTGATGGATTTGGATCTGTTGAGGTCACGGAGGAACCAGCAGAGCAGGAAGAACAGGACAACGCCCATTATGATACATGCCAGCTGCTTGAAAACAGCTCCGCTGTCAACAGCCGTAACTGCAAGGCTGAGTGTGGAAAGGAAGAATGCAATAGTCTCCATTTCAAATGCTACACGCTTGCAGGCTCTTACTATAATAAAGTAAATCCACATTACAGCACAGAGACCGAGAAATGCGGCCGGAATATAAGACGGACATTCGCTTCCGTAAGCAACTTTGAACTGAATGACAGTCAGCAGCTGGAAAACAGTCAGTGCTGCCATAGAAGGGAATGGTGAAACCGGTCTTGATTTACGTTTTCTTTTCTGGATGTTTTCCTGCTTCTCCTGATAGCTGACCGGATACAGTGTGAAGTCTGCGTTTCCCAGAGTAAGAACATCGCCCGGACGCAGCGGCAGTGATTTCCTGACACGGATCCCGTTTATATATGATCCGTTTTTTGAATTCAGGTCGTTGTATCTCCAGTTGCCTTTTGCGTCGCGTACAAGAGTGCCGTGGCTGCGTGATACGCTTTTGAGATTAACTACCACGTCAGCGCTCGGTGCACGGCCGATAAGGTTTTCCCAATGTTTCAGCGGCGTAGATGAGCCGTCCGGTCCTGTTATATATGCCCAGATTTCGGAAGGGTTCTTCGCCTGCAGCAGGGATCTGATGGACCTCACGAGTATGAAGACCGCCAGCAGTACAAATACCCATCTGACGGCAGCCGTGTAATAAGGCCCGACTGCAGTGATGATGTTCTGAAACATATCCATGCCAATACCTCCTAAATTTCTTTTGAATAATATTAAATTATACCACATCTTATATAAGTATAGAGGTGCTTAATAAAGTTTTAATAATTGACATAAGTCAGAAACAGGATTATAATTGACATAAGTCAGAAACGAAAAGGAGACAGTAATGCCAAGACCAAAGAAATGCAGAAGAGTCTGCGGAGTGCCGAAGCAATGCAGATTTGGCCCTCAGGATGGCGCGGCAGCATGCGGTGTCGTAATAATGACAGTAGATGAATATGAAACTATAAGACTGATCGACAGGCTCGGATATAACCAGGAACAGTGTTCCGTGCAGATGGGAGTCGCAAGGACTACCGTGCAGGCTGTATATAATTCAGCCCGGGGAAAGCTTGCAGAAGCACTTGTGGAGGGCAGACAACTGGTTATTCAGGGCGGTAATTATGCCGTATGTCCGAATGGCAATGGCTGTTGTAAAAAGGGAGGACAAAAAAATGAAAATTGCAGTAACTTATAAAGACGGTAATGTGTTCCAGCATTTTGGACATACAGAAGCATTTAAAGTATATAATGTGGAAAATGGAGAGATTGTTTCTGCGGAAGTTGTTACTACTGCAGGCCAGGGACATGGTATGCTGGCAGGCTTCCTGAAAGCGGGTAATGTAGATGTTCTGATTTGCGGAGGCATAGGCGGCGGTGCAAGAAATGCACTGGCGGCGCAGGGTATTCAGCTGTATCCGGGGGCTTCCGGAAACGCTGATCAGCAGGTTGCAGCGTTCATCGCGGGAAACCTGGTATATAATCCTGACACAAAATGCAATCATCATGGAGAAGGCCATACTTGTGAAGGCCACGGACATGATCACGGCCACGGACATTCCTGCGGTGGAAACTGTCATAAATAAAAGAAAAATACTGAACAGCGAGCCTGCTTCTGAGTACGGAGCAGGTTTTTTATACAGAAAAATGCATACAAAAACAGAAAATAAAAAAGATTAAAAATTTTCAGAAAATGGGTTGATTTTTGTTTTTGCGGTGTTATAATGTAGTCACAAAAGAAAAAGAGGTACAGTCCAATGAAATAGTAACTCAACACAACTAAAGTTATTTCTTGAATGAATGGAAAAAGGAAAGAAGGTGGTTCCGCCAGAAGCGTATAGATAAGAACTTTAAAGGAAAGCCAATTGCTTTTATATAGATCAGAAGTTACAGATCATATGAATGCATAGAGTGAAGAAAGGAGGGAATTGCTCAGAGTGTTTAGTTTTAGTTATTGATACCGGTTGCAGGTAAAGACGGCAGCCGGTATTTTTTTATACGGTTTTACGGAACCTGGAAGCAGGATCCGTAAGAAAAATGAATACAAAAACAGAAAATAAAAAAGATTAAAAATTTTCAGAAAACTAATTGACTTTTGGCCCTGTGGTGTTATAATGTAGTCACAAAAGAAAAAGAGGTACGGTCCAATGAAATAGTAACTGATAATTAAAAAAGTTAATTCAAGGAACGGTTAGAGAGGAAGGTGGTTCCGCCAAGAAGTTTAATCGATCAATAAATTTTGGGTAATAAATGAAAAGCTTTTGACAGGTATTTGCGAAATTAAGTATTTGATATCACGATTTAATTCAACAAACACAAGATAGCAAAAGATAGATTCACGAGATGTATTTTAACGCGAGCAAATGGAATTCCCTGGATGGGAGAAAGGAGTGAACTGCTGAGAGTGTTTATCGTATTTACAAATAGATAATACCGGATGATTATTTAAGAAGACACGCCGACAGATGCAGGCAGGGTTGCCAAAGGTAGGAAGTCGGAGATAGATGTAAAGTGAAAGCTTAAAGAACAGATGTTAAAGGAAGTATGAGTGATATGTCACCACAGATCGTAAGTGTGGATCGACGAAATTCCGGAGAACAGAAGGGACGAAGATGGAAACTTTGGTGAAGAATGAAAGGTGTAGAAAATAATTGCCGGTATTATCTCATTTTTTGTGTAAAAAACATTTTTGTCATTGACAAGCCGTGACTGAAATGGTAATATGGTTAAGCTGACAAATTGAATATGCACCATTAGCTCAGCTGGCAGAGCACCTGACTCTTAATCAGGGTGTCCACGGTTCGAACCCGTGATGGTGTACCAAAACGTTCCTATCCGAACTATTACTTCTACAGACGCGGATTCGCGACTGCAGTATGGTTCGATTAGGAGAGACAGAAGCGGTAATTAGAACCGCTTTTTTCTTTTTTTGTAAAAAATATACCGGGAGCTTTCACTCCCGGTATTATGCTATTGCGTTGTAAGACTTTCGGCCATTTCTTTTAAAATAGAAATTTCACATGTCCCCTGTAATTCATAATAGTATAACCCATCTGCCCAGCATACAGCATTAATGTTGTCTTTAGAGGACTCATAACCCTTATATCCATTAATAGATATTTCTTCAAAATAAGCATCTTCATTATCAATACTTAAAGACATGCTTTCATCCATGGTTTGCTGACAATATAATATTTCGCTGTCCTGATTTGAAGATAAGAAATGGATGACATAGAAGCTATCTTCTTTTGTAATAGTTTCAGCATCGAAATTGGTTGGTGCAGCAGGGGTCAGGTATATAAATTCTCCATTTGTAGCAGGCCCTTCAATATCAAAGGTTACATCTAGTGTTCCTTGCTTGTAGTTTTGGGTCTCGTTCCAGGTAACAATATATTTTGCTGCTACAGCACATCCCGTGGCTGCCAGTACAAACAGAGCAACAAGTATAGCAAGTAAGCTTTTTCTAATGCGTTTACTGCCAACTGTAACATATGAATACTCTGCTTTTTTACATATCCCTTTCATATTGGATTCAAAGCTTTTAGAAAATTGATATTCTTCATGAGGATTTTCGAAATCATTGACCCAGTTGAATTCTATAGTTAATGCTTCAGAAAGTGCCTTTTGTAAATTTTTGCTCATCAAATCAGCTCCTCATTGATCTTTTTTTGTAACATCTTTTTGCCTCGTTGTGCTCTTTTTCTTGCATTCTCTGCAGAAATACCTAATAGGTTTGCGATTTCATTAAATTGATAATCATAAACAAGGTTTAAATATAAAACATCCCTATATATTTCTGGCAATTCAAGAATATATCCAAGAAGTTTTTCGTATGATGTATTTTCTGTGAAGTTTTCGCTTTCAAATTCAATAGTTTCAGATAAGTATTGGTTTATCTCTATGATTTTCTTTTCCTTGTTGTAAACATCTATAGCTGCATTTCTAGTAATAATAACTGCAAAAGCTTTCGTTTTGTGACTTGTTACAGAGTCTATTTTGTGGAAATTTTTTGCTATACGCAAAAATGCTTCCTGTACAGCATCTTCAGAGAGTTGATCCTCTTTTAAGATTTCTTTTGCAATGTAGAACATCAATTTACGGTATTGCTCATAAAAAACAATAAACTTATGTTTTTCTTCATCTGTGTCTATTAGTGTCAAGTAAATCTGTAGCATATATGATCCTCCAATGCTGTCTAGTTAGTATTATAGAGGATAAATTCAAAAAAATATAGAACTTGTGTCACATTTTGAAGTAAAAGCAGGTTATATAGATAAACACAGCGAGGAAGGAGGTGAAATGATAT
>JAGBGL010000167.1 GCA_017936025.1 Bacillota bacterium
ATTTATCCCTTGCCTTGAGGATTGCATTATTATATGGTAAAATCAATATAAATTACCGATTATAAATCTTTATAAAGGAGATATTCATATATGGCAAAAAAAGAAAAGAGACAGCTCAATCTGCTGGACTGCACGCCTTTAAGAGAACCTGAGTGGACATGGACAGAAAATGAAAAAGGACTTATTACACTGCATAAAGTACATACTTCTTTTACTGACCGTCTTATACACACTGTAACAAAGAAACCACTCCGCCAGACACACATCGATCTGGAGGAATTCGGAACTTTCCTGTGGAAGAACATGGATGGCCGTAAAACATTGAGAGAACTGGCAGAACTGCTGCACGAAGAGTTCGGCGAAAAGGTCGAACCTCTTTATCCAAGACTGAACCAGTATGTTGTAACCATGAAAAAGAACAATCTGATCTTCTGGCACCTGCCTGAAAACAGACCGGAAAAACGATAACAAAAAATACAAAGGCTTTCACATCAGATGGTGAAAGCCTTTAATTATGCATTTTAAATATCCTGCAGACCATTTACACCGGTGATTCCCAGTCCCGGAGTTTTATCCACTGAGAACCAAGGTATATCTTTATGGAACCCGCCGATTACAGGGTCTTCTTTCAGCAGAATAGCTGCATCCAGATCGACTCTCGTAATAGTTTTTTTAGCTGCTGCCAGATGTGCTGCTGCAGTAAGACTGATCTTACTTTCAACCATGCATCCCAGCATGCACTCAACACCGAATTCTTCGGCGATTTCTATAATCTTAAGTGCGTTATAGATGCCTCCGCATTTCATAAGTTTGATGTTAAGTACATCCGCCGCGTTCATTTCAAGCAATCTGCGGGCATCTTCAGGTGTGAAGCAGCTTTCATCCGCCATAATAACAGTGTTTACACTGTCTTTTACTTTCTTCATTCCTTCGAAGTCTCTTGCCTTTACCGGCTGTTCTACCAGCTCAATATCAA
The DNA here is from genome assembly GCA_017936025.1 of Bacillota bacterium. Lineage (GTDB taxonomy): Bacteria > Bacillota > Clostridia > Peptostreptococcales > Anaerovoracaceae > RGIG9096. The sequence continues at coordinate 977 of JAGBGL010000167.1, forward strand.
AGCCCAGTTCCTCCATTTTAAGGATTGTGCGGATAGCTTCATCTACTTCCCATCCCTGATTCGCATCAAGTCTGATTTTCATATCTTTTCCTACGGCTTCGCGTATAGCTCTGACACGCTGGATATCCTTTTCGGAATCGATACCCACTTTCAGCTTTAATGCAGAAAATCCCTGCTTGACAGCGGCTGCTGCATCAGCAGCCATTTCGTCAGGCTCGTTTATACTGATAGTAATGTCAGTTTCAACTTTGTCACGGTATCCACCGAGATACTCACATAACGAAATACCCTTTTCCTGTGTAAACAGGTCATATAACGCCATGTCTACAGCTGCTTTTGCGCTGTTGTTTCCCTCGATACAACCGTGGAGTTTTTCCTGTACAGCATCCATATCAGTAACCTCCTGCCCGATAAGGGCAGGAGTGATAAATTCTTTTATAGTTTTACGGATAGACTCATTATCCTCTCCCGTAATTGCCTTCGTAGGAGGAGCTTCACCAAATCCGGTGCGCCCGTCATCCGTATGTACCATTACAACAGTATTTTCTGCAGAATCAACTGTTCTTAAAGCAGTTTTGAAAGTTTTAGTAAGAGGGATGCTGATGTGCTTCAGTTCAATGTCTTTAATTTTCATATGTCCCTCCTATATGTTACAGCTGGATGTCTCTTCCCTGTAATTTATCTTCTTCCTTCTTACTGATTACTATGTAAACGAAGATTGCTGTGAAGATTGCAAATCCAACCATACCAGCCCAGCCGGATTCCCAGCCGCCCAGTACGCCTGCAACATTTACGCCTACGTATGACAGCACTGTTACAATAACGCCCATGAGGGATTCACCGGCGATCATACCGGAAGCATAGATAGTTCCTTTTTCAACTTTCTTAGCTTTTACTTCGCCGTCATATTTCTTGTCTACGATACCTCTGATTGCACCACCAATCATTAATGTTGTGGACAGATGGATTGGCAGGTACAGTCCTACTGCGAATACCAGAACGGATCCGCCCAGCAGCCATACCATAACAGCAATAGCCATACCGCAGATGATCAGGGACCAAGGCATTGTTCCGCCCATGATACCTTCAGCGATGGATTTAACCATGTTAGCATGAGGTGCAGGCAGTTTTTCGGAACCGATTCCGTATACATCGTTCAGCATAATGATTACAGCACCCATAACTGCAGCTGCAGCTACGATACCGATCATCTGACCGATCTGCTGTTTCTGAGGAGTAGCACCCAGTAAGAAACCGGATTTCAGGTCCTGAGCCATATCGCCGGAGATAGCCAGTGCGATACAGATCATGGAACCAACTACTACTGTTGCTGCAATACCTGTTACGCCGTTGAATCCGAACAGGCGGAATACTACAGCTGTGATCAGCAGGCCGCCGATGGACATTGCTACGATTGGGTTGTTTGTGCTTCCAACATAACCTACTAAGTGAGCAGATACAGTTACGAAGATGAATCCGAAGATCACTACCATGATAGCTCCGATGCTTCCTGCCAGAACGCTTGGGAATACTGGTAAGAATGCGATGATAGCCATTACGATCAGGATACCGATGATCAGCACTTTACCGCCGATGTTCAGGTCAGTTCTCTTAACTTCTCCTTCTTCTTTATTGCCCATGTGGCCGAATGTGTGTTTGAATGATCTTATGATAATAGGCAGAGCTGTGAACAGGCTGATGAATGCGCCCATTGTTACAGCACCGATACCTAAGTATTTAAGATAGCTTGTCCACATATCCCAGATGCCCATTTCAGACAGAGGAATGTCGGATGGAGCCAGGATCATGTCAGGAGCCAGTGTTCCGATGAAGTGCAGCAGAGGCAGGAATCCGAACCATCCTAATACCGCACCTGCCAGAGACTGCATACATACTCTTGGTCCGATCAGGAAGCCCGCACCAAGCAGAGATCCCAGATAGTCCATACCAACAGCACCGCCTGCCAGAGGGCCTTTGCTGAATACTACGTCGATTGTGTAAGGTACGATGATAAATCCGTCAGTGATGAATTTCCATACAGCACCGATTCCCAGTGCAGAGAATAACAGTTTTGCACCGCTTCCGCCTTCGTGACCGGAAGCTACTACTTCTGCACATGCAGTTCCTTCAGGATAAGGGAGTTCGCCATGTAAGTCCTTAATTAAGAATTTTCTCAGAGGAACCATCATCAGACATCCCAGCAGACCGCCGCCTGCACAGATGAAGAATACTGTGAGCATGCTGATGTCGAGATTTAATAATAATAATGCCGGTAAAGTGAATGCTACGCCGGCTGCCAGAGCTTCACCTGCAGAACCAACAGTCTGAATGATGTTGTTTTCCAGAACTGTACTGTCTTTAGTGAAGATTTTCAGGATTGCCAGGCCCATTACTGCTGCAGGGATAGATGCACAGATAGTCATACCAACCTGCATTGCCAGATATGCGTTAGCCGCACCGAATACGATTGCCAGCAGAGCACCGATAATAACCGCTCTTACTGTGAACTCTTTTACATTGCTGTCAGCCGCAATATATGGTTCATAATCAGCGCCGCTAACTTTTGTGCCAAAGCCGCTTGCGTTAGGGTTTTTAATTTCCATAACCTTTTCTCCTTTTCAACTTTTTATTTATTCTTAAAAAAATCATATGCGATCTTTGAAGAATCACTCATTAACTGTCTTGTTTCATTGTTATTAGGGCCGTTCCATGAGAGGAAGCAGAAAATGTAATCTTTATCCTCATCGAATACAATGGCGATTTCATGGTTCAGACAGTCGCCTTCTCCGCTCTTTCTCGCGATGGTCATCTCATCAGGCAGGTGGAGTCTCATATCAGATTCATCTGCCTGACCTTTCATTATATCGAGCATCAGCATGTCTGATTCAGTATCCAGGAGTTCCAGATTATATAATTTTTCGAGAAACTCCGCCATCTCGCCGGCTGTTGTAAGATTGTCACGGCCTTCTTTTTTTGCCGTAAAATCCATCATCTTGCGCTGCAGTATAGATTTTTCAAAACCCAGATCACGGATGCACTTGTTGATGCTGTCATACGTCAGATAATCGATCAGTACATTAGTAGCTGTATTGTCGCTGTACACGATCATCAGTCTCAGCAGCTCTTCAAGTGTATATGCCCTCTGATTCAGGAACAGCAGTACGCTGAAGTCTACAACACCTTCGGCCTTCACTTCAATTTCTGTGTCCAGCGTCAGCTCA
>JAGBGL010000168.1 GCA_017936025.1 Bacillota bacterium
AAAAACAGGGACAACCAGTCCCAATATATTCCCGTATCCAGCAATGTTTTGCACAATTATTTATGGGAAATCAAAGATTGACTGTATAGAAAAAGCCCAGACTCGCCGTTAGGCGAGCTGGGCCTTTGTCTACAGTCTGAGTAGACAATGGGTTTTTACCATTGTCTACTTTGATTTTATACCTTCAGTTCGACGTGGGGATGGTTTTTTGACAGCAAATATAATTCTTTTGCGATACGCAGACGCGCGTAAGACAGATGATGGCATTATTTGCACGTTTTTTCGGGGACAGTGGCGCAAGGCATAATTAAAACGACAACGTATGAGTGATTTTGAAAGAAAAGCGACACGTTTGCGCTGAAAAAGTGCAGGCGGACTTTATTTTCCTTGTATGTTGGTTTTCTGGCCTGAAAAAATGACATTGAAAATGCTTTTTCGTGCTGTTTGATGTCGACCGAAACCTTATGTTCGCCATAAAAGGCAAAGAAGCCTTTAAATGTTGTCGTATCATAGGCCAGTCGCGCCATCCTATCAGATAAAACAATATGATGCTGTCGCACGACAGTTTTGACAGCCTGTATGTCAACACTAAAAATGACCTAAAAAGCCTAGCAATAAAAACTACTTGTGTTATAATATATTTGTCAAGTTTTGCAGCACAGGAGGAGAATGGAGTCGTGCATCTCAGTTATGATTTGAAAATTGAACAGAGTCAGAAACTGGTCATGACGCCGGAACTGATCCAGGCGATCCGTATCCTGCAGTTCAATACTCAGGAACTGGACATGTATGTGCAGGAAGAACTTATGACAAATCCGGTGCTGGAACAGGCAGAGGCGGCGGACCGGCAGCGCGAGGCAGCAGCGGAAGATGCTGTAGACGGTATCACTGACCGTGACAGCGCAGAGAGTACCGACAACCGGAGCGACGATCTTGATATCGACTGGAAAGAGTACATCAAAGACCGCCAGTACGACGACATCAGCTACAGATCGCACGAATTCAAAGACCCTGACAGACAGGAAAATTCATACGAACAATACACAGCATCCTCAGAAATGCTCAGTGAGCACCTGATGATCCAGCTTGATATCACAGCAAAGGATCCGGAAATCCTGAGGGTCGGTGAATACATAATAGAATCTCTTGATGATAACGGTTACATGACCCTTACGAGAGAAGAAATCGCTGCGGCAACAGGCTCAGCACCGCAGACGATCGAAAAAACAGTAAAACTCATCCAGACCTTCGACCCATACGGGGTCGGAGCCGAAACCCTCGGTGAATGTCTGATGATACAGATGCGGGCAGCCGGAATGCTCGACGAAATATATGAGCACCTGCTGACTGAATACATCGACGATATCGCGGCAAACAGGCTTCAGAAAATCGCAAAACAGATCAGTATCACAACAGAAGACCTGCAGCACAGGATCGACGTGATCCGCATGCTGGAACCTAAGCCCGGCCGCGAATTCGCAGCAAAAAATGATACGCGTTACGTGATCCCCGATGTATTTGTAGAATATATCGAAGACGATTACGTAGTAGCAATAAATGACGACAGTGCACCGAACCTGATGGTCAGCGCATTCTACCAGAGCCTTATGACCGGAGATGATGCAGACGCAGAGCTGACGGAATATCTCACAGCAAGACTCAACTCCGCAGTGAGACTTATCAAAAGCATCGACCAGAGAAAACAGACCATCTGGAAAGTGGTGGATGCAGTCGTAAAATATCAGAAAGACTTCTTCCGTTATGGAAGTAAACATCTGAAAACTCTGACGCTGAAGCAGATCGCCGATGAAGTGGGCATCCACGAATCCACGGTCAGCAGAGCAGTAAACGGCAAGTACCTGCAGAGCCCGAGAGGTGTGTTCGAAATCAAATACTTCTTCTCATCAGGCGTGACTTCCCGCGGGACAGCAGCAGGAAACAGCTCCGGCAGGAAAAAAGGGCATGACAGCTCGAATGCAGCCGGCATCTCATCTGTCAGCGTAAAAGATTTCATAAAAGAACTGGTCGGCAGCGAGGATCCAAAACATCCTTACAGTGACCAGGACATGGCCGAAATGCTGAAAGCAAAAGGCATCAGCATCTCAAGACGTACAGTGGCCAAGTACAGGGACGAAATGCAGATCCTGTCTTCGTCCAGAAGAAAACGGTATTAATAAAATTGATACATATATAAATTAGTTTTTAGTAATTTAAGGAGGACATAAGTTATGGCAATTAAAATCGGTATCAGTGGATTTGGTCGTATTTCCAGAGTAGTTATCAGAGCGGCAATGTTTGAAGATGATATTGAAATCGCAGGTATCAACGTAAGAAATGCAGACTATGAATATATGAAATATATGCTGAAATATGACTCCACTTTCGGAAGATTCCCTAAAGAACTGGGCGTTTACGAAAACGGACTGATCATCGACGGCAAAAAAGTTCCTGTATACAGCGAAAGCGATGCAGCAAACATCCCTTGGGCTGAATGCGGAGCAGAATACATCGTTGAAGGTACTGGCGCTTACAACACAACAGAAAAAGCACAGGTACACATCGACCAGGGTGCAAAGAAAGTTATCATCACAGCACCTGCAAAAGATAAAGAAACTCCAACATTCGTAATGGGTGTTAACCACAAAACTTATACAAAAGATATGAACATCGTATCCAACGCGTCCTGCACAACTAACTGTCTGGCGCCTATCGCAAAAGTTATCGAAGACAACTTCGGTATCGATCAGGGTCTGATGTCCACTATCCACGCAGCAACAGCTAAACAGAAAGTAGTTGACGCACGTTCCATGAAAGACTGGAGAACAGGAAGATCCGTATTCAACAACATCATTCCTACATCTACAGGTGCAGCAAAAGCTGTATCCCTGGTAATCCCTTCCCTGGAAGGCAAAATGACAGGTATCGCTTACAGAGTACCTACTTCTGACGTTTCCATGATCGACCTGAACATCATGACTAAGAAAGAAACTTCTTATGAAGAAATCTGCCAGAAGGTAAAAGAAGCAGCTGAAGGCGAAATGAAAGGTATCCTGGAATACGTTGATGACGAAGTAGTATCCCTGGACTTCGTAGGTGACCCACATACTTCCATCTTCGACGCAAGAGAAGGTATCGAACTGAACAGCAAGTTCTTCAAATTCCTGGCATTCTACGATAACGAATATGGATACTCCAAGAAAATTCTGGAGCTGATCCAGCATATGTACAGCGTAGACAACGAATAATACATACGGGGAAACCCATCATGACAGCCAAAATTAACACTTTTGGCTGTCAGTTTTTCAAATAAACCGGAAAAAGGAGAATGACTCTCATGAAAAAAACAGTTAGAGACATTGAAATCAAAGGAAAGAAAGCATTAGTAAGATGCGACTTCAACGTTCCTATGCAGGACGGAAAAATCACTGACGACATCCGTATCACTTCCGCACTGCCTACAATCAAATACCTGATCGAAGGCGGCGCAAAAGTTATCCTGATGTCCCACATGGGCCGTCCGAAGGGAGAAGCGAAAATGGAATTCACACTGAAGCCTGTAGCAGACAGACTTTCTGAACTGCTGGGTCAGGATGTGACATTCATCAGCGCAGCTGAAGTAGTAAACCAGGAAGTGGCAGACGCTGCTGCAGCTCTGGAAGAAGGTCAGGTAATGCTGCTGGAAAATGTGCGCTTCCGCAAAGAAGAAACTAAGAACGAAGAAGGATTTTCCAAAGAGCTGGCTCAGCTGGGCGACATCTTTGTGAACGACGCATTCGGTACAGCTCACAGAGCACACTGCTCCACTGCAGGCGTAGCAGATTATCTGCCTGCTGTCTCCGGCTTCCTCATTGAAAAAGAAGTGCAGTTCCTGGGCGGCGCAGTTGAAAATCCTGAGCGTCCATTCGTAGCGATCATGGGCGGTGCAAAAGTAGGCGACAAGATCCCTGTGATCGAAAACCTGATAAATAAAGTAGACACACTGATCATCGGCGGTGGAATGAGCTATACATTCTTCAAAGCCATGGGTTTGGAAATCGGTACTTCCATTCTGGATGAACCTAGCCTTGAGCTGGCTAAAGAACTGATGGTCAAAGCCAAAGAAGCAGGCGTTGACATGATCCTGCCTGTAGACGTAGTGTGTGCAAAAGAATTTGCTAATGACAGTGAAACTATCACTTGTGACATAGATGCTATCCCTGCTGACATGATGGGCCTCGACATGGGACCTAAATCCGTTGCAGCAGTTAAAAAAGTTCTGGCAGAAGCTAAGACTGTAGTATGGAACGGACCTATGGGTGTGTTCGAAATGTCCAGCTTTGCCGGTGGAACTATAGGGGTCGCAGAAGCACTGGCTGAAAGTGAAGCTGTTACAATTATAGGCGGCGGAGACTCCGCAGCAGCTGTAGAACAGTTCGGCTTTGCTGACAAGATGACTCATATCTCTACAGGCGGCGGTGCGTCTCTCGAATTTTTAGAAGGTAAAGTATTACCTGGAATTGCAGTTTTGGAGGACAAATAAGATTATGAGAACACCGTTTATTGCTGGAAACTGGAAAATGTTCAAAACAGCAGCAGAAGCAGCGGCTTTTGCTGAAGAGTTCAAGGCTCTTTATAAAGACACTGATATCAAAACAGCTATCTGCGCACCATTCGTACACCTGGCTGAGCTGAAAAAAGCTTTCGAAGGCACAGGTATCGGCGTGGGAGCACAGAATGCTCACTACGAAGACGAAGGCGCTTTCACAGGAGAAATTTCCGTTAAGATGCTGGAAGACATCGGCGTAGATTACTGCGTTATCGGACATTCCGAAAGAAGACAGTACTTCGCAGAAACAGATGAAACAGTTAATAAGAAATTGAAAAGACTGTTTGCAGGTCCTATCGTACCTATCATGTGCGTAGGCGAACATCTGGAGCAGAGAGAAGCTGACGAGCAGTATGCAGTTGTTAAAGAGCAGCTGGCCGGCGGCCTTGCGGACATCCCTGCAGCAGACGTGGCTAAACTGGTTATCGCATATGAACCTGTATGGGCTATCGGA
>JAGBGL010000169.1 GCA_017936025.1 Bacillota bacterium
AAAAAAAGCTATGCTTTTTATTAAGCATAGCTATGTAAAAAATTTTTTTAATTTTTTTCGAAAAACAGGAGATTTTCGCACATTTTTTCAATCGCACATTTTCGTCTCCAACCTGTCCCCAACTGAGGGCTTTTTTTGATCAAAATCTCCAAATTTATCCCCATTTTCGTGAGGTTGTGTAGGGTCGTATGAGGTTGTTTGGGGCTGAATCCAAATCGCTGGAAGCATTGGAATAACTAGGGTTTCGTCGGAAACGTTGGAAAATAAAAAACCCGACCATCTCTGGTCAGGTATAGTAATCTTGGTTGCGGAGGGAGGACTTGAACCTCCGGCCTCCGGGTTATGAGCCCGACGAGCTACCAACTGCTCTACCCCGCGATATCAAATTGTTTAGATAAAATTGGTGCCGAAGACCGGGGTCGAACCGGTACGATCGGTAAGGATCGCGGGATTTTAAGTCCCGTGCGTCTGCCAATTCCGCCACTTCGGCTTGTTTATCTAAAATTGGCTCCGAGGGTGGGGCTCGAACCCACAGCCTACCGGTTAACAGCCGGTTGCTCCACCATTGAGCTACCTCGGAACAGTTGTCGTCAGTTCTGACGACAAGGATTATTATACACTAATACTAACGGAATTGTCAACAATTATTATCAGCTTTTTTTTACTAAATTATGCTTTATTTTTTTTAAATAGAACTGTTTTTTAATGATACTTACCATAACCAAAATCATATCTTTTCGATAATTTCAGGTTTCTGCTCATCAGGTGCATTTGCCACCAGTTTTTTATCTTCTTCGAAAGTTTCAGCATTGTGGATCATCTGATCTTCGCGGAGTGCTGCTTCCACCATCCTGATTTTATTCTGATATTTGAATGCATTTTCTTCATCATCTATATGCATATAGATCGCTACCAGTTCTTCCATCGTCTCGATGTGGCTGGCATTCATAGTCAGGACCTTTTTAAATGACGCGATCGCTTCCTCCAGCTGGCCTGTCATTTCATAACCGATACCAAGATAGAAGAACAGCGGCCACCATGTCTTGAAACGTCCTGTTTTAAAACGTTCCAGACACGCGATACCCTGCTGGTACCTGCCCGCCATAATATCATTGCATCCCTGCTCGATCATCACAGGTTCTTCCAGCTGCTGCAGTCTCTGGCGTATCTCTTTTCTATCCTTACCGTTGGAAGCATTCTCGCTGTATTCCATGAACTTATCCCATGTCAGCTTTGCTTTCGTATAAAGCCCCATGTTCAGATAAGCATATCCCAGATAATAATAGCTCTGTGCAAATTCAGGATGCACTTCAGTGATCAGCTCGAAGAAATCAAAGGCTTCCGCCTTGAAGCGGCCCACATACTCTTCGTTTCCGCTGTCCAGGTACATCGCTCTGCAGGCTCTCGCATAACTGTACATCGCATCCAGAGAATCCGGATTCATACACAGCGCAGCGCGGAAGTGGATGCATGCACTGTCCATATCTCCCTGTTCAGAAGCCGCACGGCCTTCTGCAATAACACCTTCTACCGCTCTCTTGCCGTAGATTTTATTCAGGATCGCCACATAATCTTTTGTATACTGGAATCCGGGATCACACCCGATAACCCATGTCATATTTTCTGCGATGATCTGCATGGACACGCCCTCGCCGGAAGCAAAACATTCGACGTCCTCTTTTCTCAGAGGGACCGGAACATTTTCCATCAGGTCGCCCGCTTTTATTTTAGACCTGAAGTCAGCAGAAAATTCATTGAACACGAATTTATCCAGATATTTTCTGAAATATCTTCCGATACGGTCTTCTCTAATACTCATTATTTGATGTCCCATCCTTTTCTTTTGAATTTCTTGACTGCATCAAAGTTCATAGCAGCCTCCAGGTCGCTTTCCAGCACCGGAAGCATCTCTTCCGACCAGCCCATTTCCCCGGAAAAGCCGTAAAAAATGCGGTACAGATCTTCCTTCTTATGCGATCTGTGCTGATGTCCGTTTCTGTAGAAGTATCCCGCAAACGCTTCATAAAAATCGAATGCAGTCCTGTCCATCAGGCCGATGGCCGTTTTCAGGGAAGCCTCGAACCCGCCTCTATTGTTGTACAGATCGAGTACCTCCTCGATCTGCTTTAGGCGGCACAGTTCCATAGCTGAAATAAAATCATTGGAAATCACCTGGTATGGCGCCTTGTCCATGAACTGATAATTGAATTTATCAGCATTTGCCCTGATTTCAGTTCCCTTGAGAAGCTTAAGGAAGCCCAGCTGCAGGTTATGCGCACCCAGCCCGTAAACTTCATTAAAAGAGTTGCGGAAAGTTGCATAGTCTTCATAAGGGAGTCCTGCGATAAGGTCCACATGGATATGTGCATTGCCCAGCTCTAGCAGCCTCAGAACATTTTCTTTCACTTTATCAATATTTGTACTGCGGTTGACAGCTTCCAGCGTAGGTACATGTGTGGACTGGATGCCGATTTCGAACTGGAACAGATCATCACGCGCACTTTTCAGCACATCAAAGATCGCGTCGTCCAGAAGATCAGCACATACTTCAAAATGGAAATTTGTCACGCCGTTGTCGTTTTCAATCAGAAAACGGAACAGTTCCAGGCTGCGCTTTCTGTCCCAGTTGAAAGTTCTGTCCAGGAACTTCACCTGTTTCACATCCTGGCTGAGGAAAAACCTCAGATCCTCTTTGACTCTTTCTACAGGCAGTTCTCTTACCCTGCGGTCGATTGACGACATACAGTACCCGCAGTTGAACGGGCAGCCTCTTGAGGCTTCGTAATATATAACTTTATCTGATTCACACGGGAACACGCCATACGGAAATCCTGATTCGCCGAAAGCGATCGGCTGCGCCGGCATATTGACTGTCACACCAGTGCTTCCACGCCATACGAGCCCCGGGATATTCCCATATGCTCCGCCGCTGCAGAACTCTCTGCACCATGCAGCAAAGACATCTTCACCTTCCCCGTAAATCAAAAAGTCCAGAAATGGATGATCCTGCATAAACTTAGCAGAATCATAACTTACTTCCGGCCCTCCAAACAGAATAGAAACCTGCGGCTTCGCCTTTTTCAGGTCAGCCGCAAGTTCTGTTGTTTTTTCGATATTCCATATGTAACAGGAGAAACAGACTGCGTCATAGTCTCCCATTACCAGTTCGCTGAAGATATAGTCTCTGCTGTTGTTTATCGTAAATTCTCTGATTTCCAGACCCTCACATTCATCTGCCGCCGCCATATGGAGATATTTGAGTGCCAGATTTGAATGTACGTATTTGGAATTCAGACTCGTCAGCAAAACTTTTTTCATCTTCTGTTCCTTTATTATAACATTCTGAAACGGTCATCTTTAAAATGGGCGTTCTTTAATGCATATTTCAGCTGATTGACCATCATTTCCTTATCGTTTGGCAGGTCGCCTTTTAAAGGAACATAGTTAGAAGCGTGGTTAGCTCTGAACACACACTTCTTGTCAACATTTGCATGTTCCAGCATCAGCAGCGTTTCTGCCGCAACTTCTTCAGCAGATAAAACTTCAAACTCACCGGACTCGATTTTCTCGTACAGAGGAACATTACGTTCAACCATCAGCGTCAGCAGTGAAACGTAAGATGCATTCATCTCGCTGATCATTGTGCCTGTTTCGATAGCATGCTCTTTCCAGTCTGCTCTGCCGCCCATTCCATTTATGAATGTAACAGAAGCCTTGATGCCTGCTGCTTCGATTTTCTGTACTGCTTCGATCAGTTCAGCTCTTGTTGCGCCTTTGCAGATATCCTTCAGAACCTTGTCACTTCCGGATTCTGCACCGATATAGATCATTTCCAGACCATTTTCACGCAGCTGTACCAGTTCTTCGTGGGATTTTCTCAGAACGTCCTGAGGAGTTCCGTAAATAGTTACTCTCTCACATTCAGGGAAATTTTCGTTGATGTGATCCAGGATCACCATCAGTTTTTCATTAGTCAGAACCAGTGCATCTCCGTCAGCCAGGAAAATACGTCCGACTCTGCTGTATCTTCTGCGTGCTGTATCCAGATCTTCCAGGACCTCATGTACTGGTCTTACACGGAATTTCTTTTCTCTGAACATGTTGCAGAACGTACATTTATTATGAGAACAGCCGATTGTAACCTGAACGATCAGGATGTAAGCTTCACTCGGCGGTCTGTAAATCATACCTTCATATCTCATTTTAAATCTCAATCTCCTTGTTTATTAAATCTCTAATTCATTAATATGCAGGCGATTCGCTTGCGAAATCGCCGGAATATCAACGTTGTCATCCTTGCGATAAGCGTCATCCGAAGGGTGACAATTGATGCGCAGGGAGCTATGCTCCCGTCGCGCATGACAACGTTACATCTTTTCAGGCGCTTTGATTCCCAGCAGTGCCAGACCATTCTTGATAGTGTTCTTAGCAGCCATTACCAGTGCAACCTTAGCAGCCTTTTCTTCTTCGTTATCTACCAGAACGTGTTCGTCGTGATAGAACTTGTTGAACGCCTGAGCAACGTCGACGATGTGTCTTGTTACTACAGATGGTTCGTATTTATCTCCTGCATCAACAATTACTGCAGGGAATTCATAGATAGCTTTTGCCAGTTCATAAGCGCTGTCGCTTGTAATGTAGGAAGCATCGATTCCTGCAGCAGCTTTCGCGATAACTTCTTCACCTGCTCTTCTCAGTACGGAAGCAGCTCTTGCGTGAGTATACTGAACATAAGGGCCTGTTTCTCCTTCAAAATTCAGGACTTTATCCCAGGAGAATGTGTAGTCCTTGATTCTGTTGTTGGACAGTTCCTGGAACATTACAGCACCGATACCTACCATGGCGGCAGTTTCGTCGATGTTATCTGTAGCAACACCTTTTTCTTTAATGATTTCTTTTGTCTGGTCAACAGCTCTGTTCAGAACGTCTTCCAGGAATACTACTCTGCCGTGTCTTGTGGACATTGTACCTTCTTCCAGAGATACCAGTCCGAATGGCACGTGTACGCAGTTTCTTGCCCAGTCATATCCCAGCAGTTCAATGATCTGGATCCACTGCTGGAAGTGCAGGTTCTGCTGAGAAGCTACTACGTAAATATTCTTGTAGAAGTCATATGTTTCTTTTCTGTAAACAGCAGCTGCGATATCTCTTGTGATGTACAGTGTGGATCCGTCAGATTTAGTGATCAGAGCCGGAGACATTCCGTATTCTTCCAGGTCTACGATCTGAGCTCCTTCGGATTCGATCAGCAGTTCCTTGTCTTTCAGTTCCTGTACGAATCTAGGCATTTTGTCAGAGTAGAAGGATTCACCGTTGTAAGAATCGAATTCGATTCCCAGCATTTTATATACTCTTGTGAATTCTTTCAGGGATTCATCTCTGAACCACTGCCACAGTTCTACTTCTTCAGGCTCGCCTTTTTCCAGTCTTGTAAAGATAGCTCTTGCTTCGTCTTCCAGAGAAGGATCTTTTTCAGCTTCTACATGGAATTTAGTATAGTAGGACAGCAGAGTTTTGATTGGTTCTGCAATAACGTCTTCTTTGTTACCCCATCTTCTGTAAGCGCAGATCATCTTACCGAACTGAGTACCGTAGTCACCCAGGTGGTTGATTCTCATTGTGTCATATCCCAGGAAGTCGTAGATTTTGTAGATAGAGTTACCGATTACTGTGCTTCTGATATGACCGATGTGGAAAGGTTTTGCGATGTTAGGAGAAGAATACTCAACGATTACTTTCTTGCCTTCACCGATTTCGCTGCGTCCAAAGTCATCGCCTTTTTCGATTACTTCACTT
>JAGBGL010000170.1 GCA_017936025.1 Bacillota bacterium
AAAAACAGGGACAACCAGTCCCAATATATTCCCGTATCCAGCAATGTTTTGCACAATTATTTATGGGAAATCAAAGATTGACTGTATAGAAAAAGCCCAGACTCGCCGTTAGGCGAGCTGGGCCTTTGTCTACAGTCTGAGGCGGCTTATACAGCCGCCTTCATTTTTCAATTATTCCAGCTCCAGAACTACCGGGCAGTGATCGCTGCCCATAATGTCTGTCAGTATAGCCGCATCTTTCATGCGGTCTTTTATTTTTTCCGACACCAGGAAATAGTCTATACGCCATCCCGCATTGTTCTTGCGGGCATTAAATCTATAACTCCACCAGGAGTACACGCCTTCCACATCAGGATAGAAATATCTCCAGCTGTCAATAAATCCCGCTTCCTGCAGCTGGGACATCTTGTCACGCTCTTCCTGTGTGAATCCTGCATTCTTGGTATTTGTTTTAGGATTTTTAAGGTCTATTTCCTTATGGGCAACATTAAGATCCCCACAGATTATCACTGGCTTGACCGCATCAAGTCCAACCAGGTAATCTCTGAAATCATCTTCCCACTGCATTCTATAGTCCAATCTTTTCAGCTCGTTCTGAGAATTTGGCACATAAACATTCACCAGATAAAAATCGTCATATTCGCAAGTAATCACTCTGCCCTCATGGTCATGGATGTCTACACCGATTCCATATGCAACAGACAGCGGCTCTTCTTTAGTAAATACAGCCGTTCCTGAATAGCCTTTTTTCTCTGCAGAACACCAGTACTGATAGTATCCTTCCATAGGTACTTCAGCCTGTCCTTCCTGCATCTTGGTTTCCTGAATGCAGATGATATCTGCATTCTGCTCTGCCATAGACTCCAGGAAGCCTTTACCCATGCATGCTCTTATTCCATTTGTATTCCAGGATATTAATTTCATTTTATATCTCCTTTAAGTCTTGCCAGCTCCGCCTGGATCTCTGCAAAACGCTCTTTTGTTATAGGATATTTTTTCAGTGCGATCAGTGACAGCACTACGAACAGTGCGGGAATCAGGGTCATGGAGTTTTCTACCCACAACATCGCCGTTTCACTCTGAACTGCTGCTTCGCCGTCAAAACCTGCAAACTGGAGAATTATTCCCAGCAGCTGTGATCCGAGGCCTGCGGAAAAGGCTTCCACAAGGCTGAGAAGTGATACGATCGCTCCCTGTCTATGTTTGCCTGTTTCCAGTTCATCATATTCGCATACGTCGTATACCAGCGCCGGCATGATCTGCCAGTAGATATTCGGTGCAACGGAAACTATTACTACGAAGATCAGAAGCTCAGGGAGTGTATTCACATCCATCATTTTACCGATTACCAGAGTAACTGTTCCGACAGCAAATGCCGCTATCAAAGTCTTGCGCTTGTCTCCGTTAGCTGCAATTTTCTTGACCAGCATTATCATCAGTATGCACATCACACTGCGGTATAGGAATGTCAGAGATATTCCTGTTGCAGACATTCCCATATTATATGTAAAGAAATACATCAGATTCGATGACATCATTGTATTGCATATAAGTGCAAACAGACTGGCAAACAGCAAATATCTGATCGGTTTCAGTTTCATAACCTGCAGGTACTCTCCGAAGATATGCTTCAGATTTATATGCGGAAGCGGCCCGCGGCCGTCGATTCTGCAGTCAGGATCACGGTCTTTGGCTGCATGTGCAGTAATCAGCAGTGATATTGCTGAAAAGATCCCTACAAACGCACCAGTCAGAGACCAGGATAATGCCAGAGACAGACCTGCGTGCTGCAGGGCTTCTGCCAGTATGGTCGGGATCATCATACCTATCAGCGTACCCACCATATTGAACATGGAAGCATATGAACGGAGCTCCATACGTTCATTGTAATCTGTCGTATATTCTGCACCCAGCGCCAGATACGGCACGAAAAATCCCGTATAGGCTGTCCAAAAAATCATTGTCATTGCCCCATAATACAGAGGCTTGATCATAGGCAGTACATCCACAGCTGTGAACAGCAGGAATGCGGAAGCCGCCAGAGGTATAGACATCAGTATTATAAATGGTCTTCTTCTGCCCCATTTTGTTGCAGAATGATCACTTATATAACCGATTATAGGATTGATCAGTGCATTCCAGAACGCACCGATAACTGTAATCGTTCCGGCCGCTGCAGGTTCTATACCTGCCACAGTTGTCAGGAAAAACAGCAGGAAGGTATTGATAAACATGTAACAGGCTGCATCGCCTACGGCAGCTGAAGCATAGCCCAGCTTGCCTTTCATTGTCAGTCTTTCACTCATAAAAGCCTCTTATTCTTCTCCTTTTCGTTTTGCCAGTTCCGCCTGGATTTCTTCAAAACGTTCTTTTGTTATAGGATATTTTTTAAGTGCTAATACTGCCAGTACCAGGAAAATGGCAGGAAGTATTGTCACACAGTTTTCTATGTAGATCAAAGCCTTTGCACTCTGTACAGCAGCGTCTCCGTCAAAGCCGCCGATCTGCAGGATGATACCGAGGATCTGTGCCCCGACTCCTGCCGCAAGGGCTTCCACAAGACCCTGCAGAGAAACGATAGCACCCTGTCTCTGTTTGCCTGTTTCCAGTTCATCGTATTCGCACACATCGTAGATGATGGCAGGCATCAGCTGCCAGTAGATAGAAGTTCCGATGGCAACAAAGATCACGAATATCATCAGTTTTGGAATATTGTCGATTCCCATGAATCTGGCTGCAGTCATGGCAACAGCTCCTATTATAAACACTCCCATGAGAGTCGTTCTTTTATCTGTAACTGAACTGATTTTTTTGACGATCAGTATCAGTATAATACAGACAACTGTTTTATACAGGAACATCAGCGAAATCTGTACTGCTGATAATCCGTGGTTATATGTGAAATAGTACATCACATCGGATGACAGCATTGTATTACAGATCAGTGCAAACAGACTGCAATAAAGCAGATATTGTACCGGTTTCAGTTTCATTACTTCCCAGTATTCGCCGAAAATGACTTTCAAGTTCAGCGGAGGCAGTGCCCTGCGGCCTTCCTGTTTGCATGGCAGATCTTTTTCCTTGGCTGCCCATGCTGTTATCCCGATGGAAATGGCAGAAGTCACACCGACTACCGCACCTGTGATGGACCATGAAGCTGCAAGTGACAGCCCATGCTGCACCAGTGTGTCCGCAAAAATTGAAGGCATCACCATTCCAATCAGAGATCCCATCATATTGAAAATGGAAGCATATGAACGCAGTTCAGTACGCTCGTTATAGTCTGTTGTATATTCTGCACCCAGCGCAAAGTACGGTACAAAGAAACCTGTATACGCAGTCCAGAAAATCATCATCATTGCTCCGTAGTACAGCGGCTTGAGCATCGGCAGCATATCGAAGGCTGTAAACATCAGATATGTGGAAGCTGCCAGCGGCAGGCACAATACGATAAGGAACGGTCTGCGGCGGCCCCATTTTGTTGCCGCATTATCGCTCATATACCCGATTATCGGATTGATCAGAGTGTTCCACACTGCACCTACAATGGTGATGGTCCCGGCTGCTGCCGGTTCGATTCCTGCTACTGTTGTCAGGAAGAACAACAGGAATGTATTAATAAATGCATAGGATGCCGCGTCTCCGAATGCAGCGCTGGCATATCCTATTTTCCCTTTTCTTGTGAGTTTTAGTCCAGGCTTCATGGATTCTCCTTTCTTCTAGATAAAGAGTTCCGGTTCCTTTCTGTCTGTACAGTTCGTTTCCAGCATGGTTACGATTCTGTCGATAGGTGCTGCATCGAAGTACTTTGCATTGCGGGTACACTTTTTTATGCATGCACAGCACAAAATACAGTTTTCGTTCGTTTTTCGTGGATCTTTCTTGTCGATTGCCTGCACAGGGCAAACCTTTACGCAAGCCCCGCATCCGCTGCAGGTTTCTTTCACCTGCGGAACAAATGGCATTTCAGGCATTCCCTTTTTGTACGGACGGTTTCCCGGAATTTCCGGTGCTTCCAGGTACCCTGCTTCTATTTTCTGCCGTATCTGTTTTCCGAATTCTGCCGCAACCGCCAGATCCTCTTCATCAGGACGCGCTGTCGCAACCTTGTCTGTATAGGAATGTTCGCCAAGGAATGCTCCTGCTGCGATTACTTTGAATCCTCTTTCTGTCAGCAGATCATATCCTTCGATCAGCGCATCTTCGTAGGCACGGTTTCCATAAACACCGGCAACTACCGCAATTGTTCCTTCGCCGGAAAGCTTGCCCAGCACCTCAAGGATGACTTCAGGGATTCTTCCGCCATACACCGGATAGCCTAATACCAGTACATCGCCTTCACCGTACATATATTTCATCTTGCGAGCAAAGGGATTAGTGAGGTCTACACTGCCATATTCCCCAATCGCTGCCGCAATTGCTTCTGTTGTTTTCTTGGTCGTCTTTGTCGGACTGAAATACATTGCTGTAATCATATTTCTTCTCCCTTTCTTAGTTCAAGTCTCTGCTTTAATTATACTTCACACAGCAGAAAAAAGATACCACCGTAGCCGGTGGTATCTATAATATTTTTTTAATTGTATTTACAGCCGCGGAGCATGAAAGACTCCACCTTATGCCATTACAAACGGAACGATATACAGCATCAGTGCGATTACGACAAATACAGCAACTACAACTGCCCAGATCTTGAATTCTTTGTCCATCTTGGCTTTTTCAGTCGCAGACGGTTCAACTCTTTCCATGATCATATCTTTCAGGTCTGCATCGCCTGCCCTGCCGTATCTAGCCTGACAGATAAAGAAAATCACAAGCCCCAGTACGCACCAGATGATTCCTGTCCAGAAGGCTTCCGAATCCAGCTGAGTCATCATAACGATGTAGATGATAGCACTGACTGCAGCACCAATCGCTCCGCCCGGAGCTCTATATGGTCTGTCCAGATCAGGCATACGTTTTCTGAGGCCCAGACATGCGATGATACCGATCACATAATAGAACAGATCTGCAAACAGTGACAGCGATGCTATATAAATGATAGAGTTTGTTGTTGTCAGGACGATCGTCAGAATGCCCAGAGTCAGAATAGCGATATAAGGTGTTTTGAATTTAGGATGCAGTTTTGCAAACACTTTCGGCATCGCTCCGTCTCTCGCCATTGTGAATAAGTATCTTGGAGGTACCGCGATACTGGAGTTCAGTGTGGAGAAGTCTCCCCCGAATGCAATACCTGCAGCCAGCATGATCAGTGGGAAGCCGAGAATACCTGCTGTTGTCATCGCTTCTGCGAATGGAGCGCTTGCGGAAGCAATTGCTTCCAGCCCTTCATTAGGTGTGATACCTACCAGGAACCACTGGAAGATCGCATTGACTGCAAACACGATGAATGGAGCCAGGAACAACGCTCTCGGAATGTTGATGTGCGGATACTTGATTTCTTCACCCATCGCACAGCAAGTTTCGAATCCCGCAAAGCACCACCAGATCAGGGCAACCATGCCGATGAAGTTTCCGGCAGAGAAATCCACGAAATCAGGAACTTCTACGATATTTGAAATTCCGATATTAGGGATCATTGTCAGGAACCAGATGATTGCTACGCCCCAGAAGAAGAACATAAATCCGTTCTGCAGCTTGCCTGTGATCTCAACGCCGCATACACTCAGCACCATGAAAATCACAACAACCACCATTGCAATGATCATGTCGCTTGCTGCGCCGCCCGGAATTTCCAGACCGATAGCTCCCATGAATGTTTTGAAATAAAAACTGAATGCCAGTGCTTCACCGCTGGTTACTGCTACCAGAGAAATTATGAAGTTCCATCCTGCCAGCATACCGAAAGGTCTTCCGATACCAAGTGATGCATATTTATATGTACCTCCGGCATAAGGAAGCGCAGCTCCCATTTCTGCATACAGCAGCGCCGGATAAACACTGATTACCATTGCTACGAAAGTCGCGATAATTACCGCAGACCCCATCATACCTACTACATTTGCGCCTGTTGTAAAGAGCCCCACGCCGACAACTGTACCCACAGTGATTGTAACGGCTTCTTTCATGCCGAAGGCACGTTTCAGCATATTGTTTTGCTGTTCCATTTTATTTTCCTCCGAATATAATTGCTGATTGCAGGCGCCGGCGCTTTATCCGAGTAAAGCGCACGCTGCCTACGTTGTAAATTATAGCGGAATTTTGTGTGCGGCACAAGAATGTTTTTGAATTTTTTTGTATTTTTATACAGATTTACTCTGCTTGTTCTGCTCCCTTGCATACCGTCAGAAAACAAAAAGAAAACCGCGGTCCCGGCGCAAGGCTGCAGGGCCACGGCTTCTGTATAAAACTGTCCACGATTAAATTAATCAGCTTTATATACGATTTCTCCGTTGAATACTGTCATCGAACATTTCATGTTTGGCAGTTCTTCTTCATCCGCAAA
>JAGBGL010000171.1 GCA_017936025.1 Bacillota bacterium
GCTGCACTTGCAATGATCGGTACAGACCAGATCATCGCTATAGCTTCCCCTGTACTGTCCCTGCTCTATCCGGGAGCTATGACACTGCTGGCTCTGTCTTTCCTCAAAGAAAAAATTTCAAATTTCACGCTGAGATTTGCAGTTGTCGGCGCACTTACAGGAAGCCTCTGCACACTGTTATACGATTACGGAGTTCCTCTGAATTTCGTACCTCATCTGCCGCTGAACAGTTCCGGTCTCGGCTGGATCCTGTTTGCAGTAATCTTTGCAATTGCGGGAATGATTATCAGCAAAATAAAAAATAACGGCCAGGCCGGTTCCAAATAAGAAAGGAGATACTGTTATGAGTACACATATCAATGCAGCAAATAAAGGCGATATCGCCGAATCCATACTGCTTCCGGGCGACCCTTTAAGAGCAAAATTCATTGCCGAGACTTATCTTAATGATCCTAAATGTTTTAATGAGATCCGCGGAATGCTGGGATACACTGGGACTTATAAAGGTGTTCCGGTATCTGTTATGGGGACAGGTATGGGAATGCCGTCCATGGGGATTTACTCCTGGGAACTGATTACAGAATACGACGTTCAGAATCTGATCCGTATCGGTACAGCCGGTTCTTTCCACAAAGATATCAAAATCAAAGATATCGTAATCGGCATGTCTGCTTCCACAGACTCCAACTACATCCACGCATTCGATGTACCGGGAACATATGCTCCATGTGCAAGCTGGGAACTGCTCTCCAAAGCGAGAGACGCTTCTGAAAAACTGGAAATCCCATTTAAAGCCGGCAACATCGTTTCCTGTGACGTTTTCTATGAATTCGGTGACTGGTGGAAAAAATGGGCTAAAATGGATGTAATGGCTGTTGAAATGGAAGCCGCTGCATTATATATGAATGCAGCTTACAACAGCGTAAATGCTATGGCTATGATGACAATCAGTGACCATTTCGTAACGGGTGAACGCTCTACTGCAGAAGAACGCCAGAAATCCTTTACTGACATGATGGAACTGGCACTTGAAATCGCTACAAAATAAATCAGCTATCAGGAGGATCCACTAGTGAAAATTCATGAATCAGGTGAAAACTACCTTGAATCCATCTTAACTTTAAAAAAGAAAAACGGCAGCGTACGCGCTATCGATATAGTAAACGATCTGGGATTTTCAAAGCCAAGCGTCAGCGTTGCAATGAAAAACCTCGAAGCCGACGGATATATTGAACGTGACTCCGCAGGGCACATTTCACTGCTCCCTAAAGGTCAGGAAATTGCAGAAAAGATTTACGAGAAACATACAACGCTTGTAAAACTCCTGACGCACATAGGCGTTAGTGAAGCAACTGCCGAGGAAGATGCCTGCGAGATCGAACATCATCTCAGCGAAGAAACATTCACAGCTCTGAAAGAATACTGCAGAGACATTCTGAAATAGCACAGATGCCACAAACGCACCTATTATTAAGGTGCGTTTGTTTATACAAAAAAACTGACGCATTAGCTGTGCGTCAGTAATTTTGTTATTTATAAAAATATCCGTATCCGTAAAGTTTCGGCTGCGGTGCTTCTCCATAACTGTACTGAATCAGCTCGCTGACTGTTACCAGCTGGTAGCCGTTCTGAAGAAGCCACGGAACTATCATCTCTGTAGCCTGTGCCGTAGAATCATAAATCGAATGCATCAGGATGACCCTTCCGTTGAGGCTTCCCTTATCATGTATTTTCTTCACTTCATTGAATACACTGTTTGCATCTCTGCTCTTCCAGTCAAGAGTATCAACCGACCATAAAATCACGGGCATTGCTGCTGTCGTTTCCACTACTGCACTGGTATTACCGTACGGAGGTCTGAAAACAGTGACAGTTTTACCGCCTGCACTCTCAATAGCGGCTTTCGAAGTATTGATTTCCGCAGCAACTTCTTCCGGTGTCAGTTTATGCAGATCTTTATGAGAATAAGTATGATTACCTATTTCCATACCCAGCTGTGCTTTGCGCTTCACTACATCGGGATAAGCCGCCGCATTTCTCCCAAGTTCAAAGAACGTTGCAACCTGACCGTATTTTTCAAGACAGTCCAGAATACGGTTGCTGGACACAGGATATGGCCCGTCATCATAAGTAAGCGCAACCATAGGTTTTTCCGGGTCTATGGCATCCAGATCCACTTTTTCTCTCATTATATCGTTCAGATCCTGATATCCGACTTCTACACTCACAATTCCTTTTTCAGGCGCCATTACTGTTCCCGGCTGGAAGTAGAACTTTACTCCTCCATCTGTAACAACAAAATCTTTGAAATTATTTACAGAAGCCGTAAGATAATTCTGATATCCATCCAGCAGCTCATCTCCATGATTTTCCTGAAAGTATTTTGTCAGATACTGTGAGAAATACGCCCTGAAACCGCCTTTGAAGAAATTGATTCCTTCAAGCGCTTCGCCTGTTTCTGTAGAGTAATTATATGTATATATTTTTTTATTCTGAACATCTACTTCATCGCCATCATGCAGCTCATCTTCCTGATGGATCACAATACTAATGGCTTCTTTCTTCGGCTGATATGCATCATAAGCCATGAAACGGACTATTTTTGTTTTTCTGTCAGCATCAGCGTAAATACTGTAAAAGTCTTCTTTAGCAGTATTTACTATGTTATTTATATGCTCATCCGGACCTTCCATGCCTGTATTAGGATATCTGAAAGCAATAGATAATGGTCTGTCATATTCTATCAGTTCTTCTTCTACCGCAATCTGTTTTACACGGTGAGAGTCAAACTCAGAAAAGTACTCATAGACATATTCTTTGAACTGGCTTTCAGATCGGTATGCATCGTTCGTAAAATGTGAAACTGAACAAGCCGCAACAAATATGAACAGCAGCACAAATATCACTGCCAGTATTTTTTTGCTTTTTCTTGGAGTTTTCATGTGGAATTTCAATTTCTCCTTTAACTAATAGTATGTGTTTTTTTATACCACAAAACTATTATATCATAACATCTTTTCACAATTTCTTCAAGACAAAGTACCCTTCATCAGAATATTAAAAAGACAGCGCAGTCATAAGACCGCGCTGCCGTTATACATATATGATATGTATTTTAAAAGTCAACTTTAATCGTATCGATTAGTCGTTAGCTTCGTGGTAAGCTTTCAGTGCATCGATCAGTTTAGGGATGATCACTTTAACGTCACCTACGATACCCAGATCGGATACTTCGAAGATTGCAGCAGTATCGTTTTTGTTGATAGCGATGATGCATTCGGAGTTTTCCATACCTGCTAAGTGCTGGATAGCACCGGAGATACCGTTAGCGATGTACAGTTCTGGTCTTACTGTTTTACCAGTCTGTCCAACCTGTCTGTCTCTTGCGATCCAGCCAGCATCTACGTTAGCACGGGAAGAAGAAATTTCTGCGCCTTCGATCAGGTCAGCAACTTCCTGCAGAGTTCCGAAGAATTCTGGGGAACCGATACCACGACCGCCGGATACCAGAACTTTAGCTTCTGTGATATCAACAGCTTTGTGAGTAGCTTTAACAACTTCTCTGATTGTTACGTTCATATCTTCTGGAGTGAATTCTACTTTGAATTCTTCTACAACACCTGTAGCTCCTTCGATAACGTCTAATTTTTTCATTACGCCAGGTCTTACAGTAGCCATCTGAGGTCTGTAGTCAGCGCATCTGATTGTAGCCATTACGTTACCACCGAATGCTGGACGAGTCATTTTCAGAGTTTTGTCGTCCATACCCAGTTTAGCTTCGATAGCTTTTGTATCAGCGTTGGAAGCTACGTGCAGGTAATCGAAGTATTCGTTCATGTCGACGTCCAGTCTTGTGCAGTCAGCAGTCAGACCAGTGTGTACTCTTGCAGCTACACGTGGAGCGATGTCTCTTCCGATGGAAGTAGCACCGAACAGTACGATGTTAGGATCATATTCTTTGATCATAGCTGTCAGAGCTTTTGCGTATGGTTCTGTTACGTATTCTTTCAGCATTGGATCTTCGATAACGATAACTTTTTCAGCACCGTGTTCGATCAGTTCCTGTGCTTTATCTTTAATATTGTCTCCCAGGATAACGCCTACAACGGATTCTCCCAGTTCTTTAGCTAACTTAGTAGCTTCGCCTAATAATTCCAGAGAAACTTTCTGAATGTGACCGTCTCTCTGTTCAGCAATTACAAATAAATCTTTTGCCATTGTTCGAATCCTCCCCTATTAAATAATGTGTCTTTCTTCCATCTTAGCGATGATAGCTTTAACTGCTTCGTCTGCATCTACATTCAGGATAGTACCAGCTCCCTTAGGCATTTTACCGAAGGATGTTACTACTCTTGTAGGGGAACCCATCAGACCGATGTGATCTGGGTTGATGGAATCTTTCAGGTCTTCGAATCCCATTACTGTGATGTCTTTTTCATAAGCATCGATGATCAGACCAGCGTGCATGTATCTTGGCTCAGCCAGTTCAGCCAGAGCAGTCAGCAGGCAAGGAGTCTTAACGTCGATGATGTGATATCTGTCTTCGTACTGTCTCTTAACAGTTACAACGTCTCCAGCGATGGAAACTTCTTCAGCGTAGGAAACCTGTGGAATTCCCAGGTTTTCAGCGATCTGTGGTCCTACCTGAGCTGTATCTCCGTCGATAGCCTGTCTACCAGTGATAACCAGGTCATATCCGATCTTCTTCAGAGCAGCGGAGATGATGATAGCTGTTGCGCAAGTATCGGATCCACCGAATTCTCTAGCGGACAGCAGGTAAGCGTCATCGCAACCCATAGCCAGAGCTTCTCTCAGAGCTACGTCTGCCTGTGGAGGTCCCATACATACTACTGTAACTGTGGAACCGTCGTTCAGAGATTCTCTCAGCTGCAGAGCTGCTTCGATACCAGCTTTATCGTCGTGGTTGATGATGGATGGTACGCCATCACGGATCAGTCTATTAGTTACAGGGTCCAGTTTTACTTCGTTTGTGTCTGGAACCTGTTTAATGCATACTACAATTTTCATTTCTATTTTCTCCCTTCACACTAACTAAGTACTATTTTGCGTTTACTTTCATTGCGCCGGAGATTACCATCTTCATAACTTCGGATGTACCTTCGTAGATTTCAGTAATCTTAGCATCTCTTAAAGCTCTTTCAACTGGGTATTCACGGCAGTAACCGTATCCGCCCATCAGCTGTACAGCTTCTCTACATACCTGGTTAGCAACGTCGGAAGCGAATAATTTAGCCTGAGCAGCTTCTTTGGAATAGTTTTCGCCAGCATCTTTAACGCAAGCAGCTCTCCAAGTCAGCAGTCTAGCAGCGTCAACTTTTGTCTGCATGTCAGCCAGTTTGAACTGAGTAGTCTGGAATGCGGAGATAGGTCTTCCGAACTGTTTTCTTTCTTTAACGTAAGCCATAGCTTCGTCGATAGCACCCTGTGCCAGACCTACAGCCTGTGCAGCGATACCGATACGGCCGCCGTCCAGTGCTTTCATAGCGATCTTGAAGCCCTGACCTTCTTTGCCCAGTCTTCTTTCAGCTGGAACTCTTACGTTTTCATAGGATACTTCGCAGTTGGAAGCAGCTCTGATACCCATTCTCTTGATGTTTTCAGAAACTGTTACGCCTTCCATTTCTCTGTCTACAACGAATGCGGACAGGCCTTTGGAGCCCTTAGTTTTGTCTGTCAGTGCGAATACGATGAAAGTATCAGTAAATCCAGAGTTAGTAGTAAAGATTTTACCACCGTTGATGATGTATTCGTTAGTTTCTGCATCATAGTCAGCAGTTGTCTGGCAACCAGCAGCGTCGGAACCTGCGTTTGGTTCTGTCAGACCGAAGCAACCAGTTTTAGAACCGTCGATCATAGGTCTCAGGTATTTCTGTTTCTGTTCTTCAGTACCGAAGTTATCTACGCAAGAGCAAGCCAGGGAAGTGTGTACGGAAATAGTGATACCAGTAGATCCGTCCATTTTGGAGCATTCTTCCATAGCCAGAGCATAAGACAGGTAGTCTCCGCCTACTCCGCCGTATTCTTTGGAGTATGGGATACCCATCAGGCCATACTTATGCATTTTCTTCAGCAGTTCCATATCGAAAACTTCTGTTTCGTCCATTTCTTCTGCCAGAGGTTTTACTTCATTTACAGCAAATCTTCTGTACATTTCCTGCTGAAGTAAATGTGTCTTTGATAATTTAAAGTCCATTGTCTGTCCTCCTAAACTTTTCATTTTAAATACTTACTTCTTCGATTCTAATATAATTGC
This sequence comes from Bacillota bacterium, assembly GCA_017936025.1. Classification (GTDB taxonomy): domain Bacteria; phylum Bacillota; class Clostridia; order Peptostreptococcales; family Anaerovoracaceae; genus RGIG9096. Next base: position 6,275 of record JAGBGL010000171.1, read on the forward strand.
GACAGCCTGTCAAGTTACATTCTTGTCATCTATTATAAACTTATCCTGTCACATCGTATTCAATATAACACATACTCGGAACATTTGCAATTCAGAAAAATCGATATTGACTACAACTTTTTTGATACATTCGAACATTATTCAACAATGGATTTTTTTATTCTGTTTTGAAACATTTCTTGCTTAAAATTGACACATACTCCGCTCTTAATATATAATTTCTACATTA
>JAGBGL010000172.1 GCA_017936025.1 Bacillota bacterium
AAATACGGCATTCCAATCGTAAACAAGAGAATCTCCGTTACTCCTATCGCAATGCTGGTAGGTGCTTCAGGCGGAGACCCTGTGAAATACGCAAAGACACTGGACAGAGCTGCAAAAGAAGTCGGAGTCAACTTCATAGGCGGCTACTCTGCTCTGGTTCAGAAGGGCTTCGCACCCGGGGATAAAGAACTGATCGAATCCATTCCGCGTGCCCTTGCAGAAACAGACTTCGTCTGCTCCTCTGTAAACGTGGGCTCCACAAAAGCCGGCATCAATATGGATGCGGTAAAACTGATGGGCAAAGCAGTAAAAGAAGCCGCAGAACTGACTTCCGAAAGACAGTGCATCGGCGCTGCTAAACTGGTGGTATTCTGCAATGCTCCGGAAGACAACCCGTTCATGGCCGGAGCATTCCACGGTCCGGGCGAACCTGACTGTGTAATCAACGTAGGCGTTTCCGGTCCGGGCGTTGTACGTTCTGCCCTGTCCAAAATGCCTGAAGATGCAGATATGACACAGATCGCAGACAAAATCAAACAGACCGCATTCAAAATCACAAGAGTCGGACAGCTGGTCGGCGCAGAAGCTTCTGCAAGACTTGGCGTTCCTTTCGGAATCATCGACCTGTCTCTTGCCCCTACTCCTGCTGTAGGCGACTCTGTTGCTTACATCCTGGAAGAAATAGGCCTGGAGCAGTGCGGTGCACACGGAACAACTGCTGCTCTGGCAATGCTCAATGATGCGGTTAAAAAAGGCGGCGTAATGGCTTCCTCCAACGTAGGCGGTCTGTCCGGCGCATTCATCCCTGTCAGCGAAGACGCAGGTATGATCGATGCAACAAGAAAAGGAACTCTTACTATCGAAAAACTGGAAGCAATGACTGCAGTATGCTCTGTTGGTCTGGACATGATCATAATTCCGGGAGAAACAACTCCTGAAATCATCTCCGCTATCATCGCTGATGAAGCAGCCATTGGTATGGTCAACTCCAAAACAACTGCAGTAAGAGTAATTCCTGCCGTAGGCCTCGCAGAAGGCGAAGAACTGGATTTCGGCGGCCTGCTGGGAATGGGTCCTGTAATGAAAATCAACCCTAAATCCCCTGCGAAAATGATCAACCGCGGCGGCAGAATCCCTGCTCCAATGCAGAGTCTGAAAAACTAAACATAAAACTCAAAGGCCGGTGATCCGGCCTTTTCAATAATAACTTACGAGGTACTGACATGTCTTTAGGAAGAAAAAAGGTTCCGTTTATGAACCTTCCTACCCCACTTGAATATTTATCTAATATTTCCCGTGAACTGGGCATCAATCTTTATCTTAAAAGAGATGATCTGACAGGTCTGGGACTTGGCGGAAACAAACTCCGCAAACTCGAATACTTTCTGTACGATGCACAGCAGCAGAGCGCTACTATGCTGCTGACAACAGGAGGGCTCCAGACAAACCACGGACGCCTGACCGCTGCAGTTGCAGCCAGGTACGGGCTTAAATGTGCCATTGTTGTTGTGGATGATAATGTGGACAGTACTGCGGAAGACACATATGCAGCAATAGGTCCTAAACCTGAAGCTTCCGTAGAATTCACAGGAAATATTCTGCTCGACACTATGATGGGTGCTGACGTAATTGCATATAGGAAGAAAGCTGATGTTTCCCTGACCGAGCAGTATGACAAAGCCGTTGCAGAGACTAAAAAGTATTACGAAGATCTCGGTGAAAAAGTCTATGTTATTCCTATGGGCGGTTCAAATGAACTCGGCATGCTGGGATATTACGACTGTGCACGCGAACTGACCGAGCAGGCATCTTCACTCGGCATCTCCGACAGCCGAGTAATAACAGCTGTTGGAAGCATGGGTACATACATGGGGCTTTTCTGCGGACTAAAATATATCGGCTCACCCCTTTCTCTGACAGGTATCCAGATAATGCCTTACGAAGAAAGCATCAGAGCCTACGCCAAAGACTATTTTGACCGCGTAAAAAAACTTTACGGATTCGATTTCGATGCTGATAAATCTGATTTCCATATCGATGATGCATATTACTATGACGGCTATAACAATCCTGTTGAGGAAGTACGTGAATCAATTTACAAGATGGCCCGGAAAGAAGCAATCATTCTGGATCCATGCTATACAGGAAAGGTATTCAACGCCATACGTCAGATGATAATCGACCGCAAGATCCAGCCCGGTGAAACCGTTATCATGATACACACAGGCGGTCAGCCCGGAATATATACACCTGTACATCAGGCCGCAATGGAAGCCGAATTAAAAGACAAAGTAAAAATCATAAAATAAACAGGAGTACAATGATGAAGCATAATTTCCGCATTTTCAGGATGATTTTAAAAAGAACACATACAGGTAAAATTGCATTATCTTTTATCATCTGCTTTTTCGTATGCGCTGCACTGATACAGATAGCAGAACCTTCTATAACTACATATGGTGAAAGCCTCTGGTACAGCTACGTCGCGGTTGCAACGATCGGGTTCGGGGATTTTGCTGCAGTAACTGCAATCGGAAGAATACTTACCGTATTCATATCCCTGCACGCAACACTGTTTCTGGCAATCATCCCTGCGATATTCGTCAGTTACTATATGGAAGTCATACACAGACGTGAAAAAGAAAGCGTGTCTGTGATGCTGGACAAACTGGAACATCTTCCTGAAATGAGTAAAGAAGAACTTCAGGCGATCGCAGACAAAATAAAAAAAATCAAATAACAAACACAGCTTCATATAAAAAGGGTACACCTCTGTGTGATGTGTACCCTTAATTATTTATTTAATTATATAGAGCCTATCTTTTATTTCTGCATTTTCTTATATTCATTATACAGCAGGGTAAACTTATATACATTTACCCTTTCAGGTGCTCTCATTTCATAATATTTTTTATTGGCAGTAAACACAATACAGCTTCTGCTGTGAATAGCCAGTTCAATGATATCTTCCATCAGGAATTCTTCTGAACCGCATACCAGTTTTTCCTTGTCAAGATATACCGCACCTTCAGCAGCAAATACCTCGTTGTGATCCATATCAATTTCCACAAGCTTTGCCGTTTCTGATGTATATGCCGCACCGCTGCGGGCATCATCTGATGCTTTCTGCTGCTGCCACAGAGAGAAGTCCCTTATTGTATCGAACTTTGTGCCTTCCAGCATTCCGTATTCAGTATACCTGAATGAATGTCCGCATTCCCTGCATGTTACTGTATCTTCCTCTGATATGAAAGAGTCCATTTTACCGCACTCAGGACAATAGAACAGCAGGTTTTCCATACCTTCTGCAAGCTTTTTGCCTTTATATGCGCACTGTACTTTTTCCTGAGTCACATATGCATCCTCAAATAAATCTCTTGCCAGTGCTTCATTGATTTCTTCAGGAGACATTGCCGCAACCTGTTCTTTTGTATATACTTTTCCCATTTTGCCTGCAACGTAGCCCTTGCGCATAGTCATGCTCCAGCGTGGATTCAGGAAAAATCCGCCTTCCAGTCTGTATGTAACCATACCGCATTTTGCACTTTTTATCATCTTTCCTGTCGCCGGCATGATAGGACAGCTGATGCCGTCCCAGCATCGGTCCCCTTCTGCGAAAATAGCAACATTCCCGCCTTTACGGGTCACTTTTATAACTTCCTTCACAGTAGATACAGCTTTCGTTCCCTTCCTGCGGATTATAGGTTTAAGAAGAGCATTTACCACAGGGAAATATTTCTGCCTTGCGAGATGTTCGCTCGCAACAAAGTACATCTGCTTTTTAAACGCCGTAGCAACAAACAGAGAATCCCAGTTAGTCAGATGGTTAGCTACAACGATATAATTTTCAGGCAGATTTTCAGCCATCTCTTTTCTGTATTTAAATTTAAAGTACAGTAATGCCGAAGCAATAGGTCTTATGAATCTGTATATTATTTCATGTTTTCTGTTCATTACGTCCCCGTTCCTGAGCTGCTATGCTATTTAATATACTGTCCGATATCAGCCTTATCGATATATTCGCTGTTAAAATACTCCGTCACATCAAATGATTCACTTATAACATCAATGCTTACCAGGAATTCTATTGTTTCCTGAAGACTTGCATCTGCCGCTTCGGACATGTACACAACATAGTTATAAGACGCAGCTACTGTATAAAACAGCTCCGGCTCAATTGAAAGTGCTTTGGATACAGCATCAATAGTTTTCTGATCGAGTGAATCCATCGCAGCTGCGCCTCTTGCATACTGCTCGACTATAACCTGCAGTACATCTGCATTTTCTTCGGCATATGCTGCTCTTGCAACAAGAGTGTTTTCACCTAAAAGACCGCAGTCACTGCCCTTTCCTATACTTTTGACCGTACCGGATTCAAGCAGTCTTGTAACATTTGGTTCCCATGCAGCAACCGCATCCACTTCTTTATTATCCAGAACAGTCTGTGCATCTCCCATAGATATGTTTACGATTTCAACATCAGACAGATCCATTCCTGCTGTGTTCATCAGTTTTTTTGTTAAAACATGACCAGTAGAACCAACTACAGTTCCTATTTTTTTCCCTTTGAGATCCGCAGGACTATTAATGCCGGAATCAATTCTTGTCAGCATCTGATATGAATCCGGGGCTTCACATGCGGAAGCAAAAATCAGATTATCCTGTCCCGCAGCAAAAGCAGATACCGTAGGCACATCGCCCAGACATGCGATATCAGAAGAACCTGCAGCCATAGATTCATTGATAGGAGGTCCTGATTCAAAGTCATTCCATACGACCTCAACGCCTTTTTCTTCCAGCGCTTCTTCTATCCAGCCATTTTCACGTGCAATATACAGCGGAATAAACGCTGCTGAAGGTTGTATTGCAATTCTTACTTCTGCAGAACTGCCTGCACCGCCTCCGCATCCTGTCATAAATACAGTGGAAGCCATCATAATCATTGCCATAACCAGTGCTAAAATTTTTTTAGAATTCATTGAATACTTCCTTTCTTATTTCCAGGAACTCATAAGAGTTTCTGTCTCTCGGTTCTGCCAGATCAACATCTATAACTTTTACAATGCTGCCGGGTCTCGGCGACATCACAATTATCCGGTCTGCAAGAAATACTGCTTCATCTATATCATGAGTTACCATGATCATCGTCGTGTTGGACTTTTTACGTATCTGTTTCAGTTCTTTCTGCATGGCCATTTTTGTAAAGGTGTCCAGTGCACCGAAAGGTTCGTCCAGTAAAAGTAGTTCCGGATCATTAACAAGTGCTCTTGCGATCCCTGCCCTCTGAGCCATACCGCCGGAAAGCTGTCTCGGATACGATTTTTCAAATCCCGTCAGTCCGACAAGGTCGATATGCTGCTGCACCAGCTCTGCCTTTGTATCTTTATCAACACCGTTCAGTGCAAATGCCACATTTTCTTCAACGGTAAGCCACGGAAACAGTCTGTGCTCCTGGAACACCATGCCTCTCGTCTTTTCCGGTTTAATAACCTTTCTGCCATCTATAAACACGTCCCCTGAATGTTCTGTATCAAGCCCGCATATAGCTCTCAGCAATGTACTTTTACCGCATCCGGATGGTCCGAGAATACAGACAAGCTCGCCTCTGTCAACACTGAAATCAATATTTTCAAGAGCATGCACAGATTCTTTTTTTCTTGTGAAGATCTTACTCAGACCTTTTATCTCAATATATTTATGTTCCATCTTATTCGCTCCAGTTCCATTTGATTGCACGTTTTTCAACAGCCCGCAGCAGAGAATCCATCAGCTTCCCGATGATTCCTATCGTCAGCATTCCGACAATAACAACATCAGTCTGTCCAAACTGTCTTGCATTCATTATCATATATCCAAGTCCTGTTGTAGACGATACCAGTTCTGCCGCAACTACACACATCCATCCTGAGCTGAGACCAATTCGAAGTCCTGTAAAGATATTAGGAGCAGCTCCAGGTATTATGAGTCTGAATATATGTTTAAAAAATGGAGTTTCCATAGATTTCGAAACTTCTATATATTTTTCATCTGCCTGTTTGATCCCATCATGCACATTGATCAGGATGTTAAAGAAACTTCCCAGGAAGATCAGAAAGACTTTCCCTGATTCACCGATTCCGAACCACAGAATAACCAGTGGTATCCATGCGATCGGAGGTATCGGCTTGATGATCTGAATAATCAGTACAGACAATCTTTCTGCATGCTTGGAAAGCCCGATCAGTATACCCAGTGATACTCCCAGCACAACTGCTATGAAATATCCTTTCAGTACTCTTACTACACTTATTACAAGGTTTGTCCACAATACACCGGAACCTATCAGTTCAGTGACAGTATCCAATACCTTTGATGGTGCAGGCATTATAATTTCATTCAATGTACCTCTGCCTGCCATAACACACCAGACAATCAGCACAACTGCTATCAGTGCAATATATTCAATGGCATATCCCGCTTTCTTTGCTGTATAACCGGTCATAGATTTCCACCTTTCCATATTTAATCTACAAATTATAACGGTTCAATATGAAACGAGTATGAACTTTTCAGCATAAAATGACAAAAAAAGACACTTGCTGATACAAGTGTCTATAATTTAAATGCATTTAAGGTCTGCAGTTTCCGCAGGGTTCATACCCCTGCTGCATCAGTTCCTTCCTGTTTCCTTTATACTTTGACTTATTATCAGCTGCCATATCAGAAACACTTCCGCAGGAAGGATCATGGAATTTCTTCGAGCTAATGTTCAGGATATATACCTGTGCATCTTCATTATCGCCTGAAATGTCATTGCCGGCATCGACTGAGCTTGCTATCCAGCTTTCTCCTGTCGCATAGTCGATCTCGATGCCCGGCTGCACATTGTAAAGATACACATTGAAACATATACCCTCACCTCTGTCTTCCACAGACATCGCTTCCATCTGAAGCCCGCTGGCAACAAGGTTCTCGCCTTCATAAACCGGTGTGATCCTGTACAGTACATGATTTCCCGTTTCATGGATATAATCTGCGACCATATTTTCAAATGGAAGCATCACATATGCGTTCATGTATCTTGTACCTGTGATAAGGTTATATTCATTGTCGTTTTCGCCCGCCAGCTGCCAGCCTATCAGATGGCTGCGGTTATATAACGATCCACCTTCCACATTATCATACTGTACTGAATGCCATCCGGAAGGATGGATATGCCCGATATCGCCTCTTTCCTCAGTCGGCATCAGCTCGCGTCCAAGGTTCGCATACGCTTGTCCGCATCTTCCCAGATAGTCAAGATCACTGTAATACTCGAAAACCTGATCTGTATAATCTTCTTCCGGAAACTCCGGCACATTATCATTTATGACCACATATCCGTCTTCAGAATATGCCGGTATTTCTTCGATGGAAAAACTCTGTGACTGTGTATGATCAACGGTTGCCGTACACCCTGACATTAAACATACTGCCAGTATCATACACAGAATGATCCCAATACTTAAAACCCTTTTTTTCATTTTATGTACACTTCTTTCGTTATTTTTTCGTGTGAACTGCCGGCAAATTCAACCGTACTTTCCAGCGTCCACCCGTCAAGATCGATGTCAAATTTCACATCGGACGGATAAAGCCTGTTCCATTTATATATTATCAGTTTTTCAGCCGCTGCTTCTGCAGTTCCCGCGCCTGTACCTTCCAGAAAGCAGAACTCACCTTCCCCTGCTTTTTCCAGAAAAGCCTCATCAACACAAATATCAGCTGCCGGCTCTTCGAACTGCTTTGCGGAATAGCTGTTCATCCATAATGTTTTTCCGCCTGCTTCCGCTATCATATCTGCACGGACTGCAGAATCCTTTGACTGTCTGCGTCTGTTGAACATCATTCCGTTTTTATCATCGAGACATACAATAAGAATCATATCATTATCTCCTAATCATCCAGAGGTTTTCCTCTCAGAGATAAACTCCTGTTAAAGTTTTCTTTTCTGTTCAGTACTCTGTCAGTATAGTCTTTGAACAGTGTTACAACAACGGACATGAGCGGAATAAAGAAAATCATTCCGAACAGTCCCATCAGCTTGCCTCCGATGATAACAGCTATCAGAGTCCATAACGGTTTCATTCCCACAGAGTTCCCTACTACATAAGGATAAATGAAATGGCCTTCGATAAACTGAACGATCAGGCAGATCGCAGCATACATGATCAGCTTTTGCGGCGCAACGATCGCAACCAGCAGTGCGCCGACTGTAAACGAAAGGAATGCACCGATATATGGAACAAACGCACACACAATAGTCATTACACCGATCAGGTCTGCATAAGGTACTCCTGCGATATTCAGAGTTATGAATATGAGGCCGCCGAGAATACATGCTTCCAGACACTGGCCTGACAGGAATTTGGAGTATGTGCGGCTTGTCAGAATAGCAATATTACGCACTTTTGTAGCCCATACATCTTTCATGAACGCTTTAATCAGTCTGTTTGTCTGGTAACCCAGATCCTCTTTACTCATCAGTGCGTATAATGCAATGATAAGACCAATTGAAAACTCAACGATTCCGCTGACTGCCGAAGATGCAAAAGTTACAGTTGATGATACAAAATTCTCGATATCGAAGTTTTCCAGAAAACCTGTTATCCACTGCGCATTTATACCGTAGGATTTCAGGAAATCGATTATTTCAGGCAATTCAGCCATAATCATGAAATACAGACTCTTTGCAGAGGCCGCCAGATCCGGAATAATCATTACGATTATTACTGTAAGAACTACCGCCGCTATAGCAATTGTAAGCATGAGATACAGCAGCCTTCTCAGGTTAGGCTTCAGATTTGTGACCTTTCCTCTGGTTATCCTGACTGTCAGTTTTTCAACTCCTGACATAGGTACATTAAGTATAAATGCAATAATGAACCCCAGAACCACAGGCATACAGATATGAATCAGGCTGTCTGCGAATCCTATGACTGTCCTGAAATTTGTAAGGAGCACAAATAAAGTTACTCCAAATGCTATAAGTATCAATTCTTTCTTTAAATTTCTAAGCATAATACTGCTCCAATCTATTCACTCTAATCTACAATATAGTATACTTCAAAATCCCCTTGCACTCAACATCTAGTATCAGATATATTCCATCCGGATTTCAGAGCCGCTGGCAGTTTTTTTGACAATGATCTTCTGGTCGATGCGTTCCTTCAGTTCGGAAACATGTGAGATCACACCGATCAGACGCTTGCCGTCAGCAAGTTTGGAAAGCAGATTCATTGCCTGATGCAGAGCATTCTCATCCAGTGATCCGAATCCTTCATCTATGAACATGGAATCCAGCCTTATCTGCCCGCTCTGATTCTGGACCACATCCGAAAGTCCCAGCGCCAGTGACATGGATGTCATAAACGATTCGCCGCCGGAAAGCGTAGAAACGTCTCTCCACTTGCCTGTACTACGGTCAAGGACATCGAGATCCAGCCCTGACTGGCTTCTGAGATTCTTTGCCTGCGGTTTACATCTCAGTATGAATGCTCCGTCTGTAAGAACTGTCAGTCTCTTGTTTGCCGCAGCAATCACTTCTTTAAAATAGTACTGCTGAACATAAGCTTCAAATGTCAGTTTCCCGTAAATACCCGCTTTCTGGCCGGAAACAGTCTGATACAGATCATTCATTACCGCTGCTTCCGCCCGCTGTTTCTCAAGCTCGGCACAGAGTTTTTCAAGAGAAGCCAGAACACCGGAATTCACATCCTGTTCTTTTTCCAGTTTTCTTTCTCTTGCCGCAGTATCAGCCATACTGCTTTCGATCTGTTTTTTTATCTCTTTCAGCTGTGTAAGCTCAGTATATGTTTTTCCGTGTATTTTCTCTTCATAATCAGAGATCTGACCTTCAAGTACTGCTGCCTTTTCATGATATTCGCGTATTTCTTTATCCAGGGTGCTGCGCTCCCTGGCAGTTCTTTTCGCTTTGCGGTATTCTTCCTCATCAGCGAATCCATGGCTGATCATCGCCATTCTGAAAGCAGCATCAAGTTCTGATGCTCTGAGTTTTTTTGCTTCAACACCTGCAGATATCTGCATAACAGCCGATTTGAGTTTTTCTGATTCAAGTATAGCCCTTTCAAGAACTGCAGAAGCCTTTTCTTTTGTTTCCACCAGTATCTTTGCCCTGCGTTCAAGTTCTGCAGCTTCACCGGTAAGCGCTTTTGGATCTGCCCCTGTATCTATATTCTTCGCTTCAAGCTGTTCTCTTAAACTGTCGCAGATTCCTTTGATTTCAGAAAGTGTTTTTTCCTGGTCTGTCAAGGTCGCCTCAGCAGCATTTCTTGCAGATTCGGCAGCTTCCACTTCATGCTTTGATGCCGCATCTGCTTCCAGTACAGCCGGTGCCGGGTGCACAGTAGAACCGCAGACAGGACACGCCCTTCCTGCTTCCAGTTCCTGTGCGAGCAGACCGCTCTGACTTCTGTAATACCGTTCTTTTATATCTGTATATGCCGCATCTGCAGCTCTGCTTTCTGACAGCAGCTGTATCATTTTTTCAGAAGCCTTGCCGAATTTCTTTTCTGCCGAGCTGAAAGCTGAAAGCACCTCTGCTCCATCCTTCAGAGCCTTAGCTTTTTCTTTCAGTTCCTCTGCTTCTGCAGCTTCTTCTGCAGCTTTTTCAGCAGATGTTTTAAGAGCCGGAAGCCTTTCATCAAGTTCTCCGAGCTTCACATTATTTTCGGACAGATTTTTTTCTTCTGCTCTGAGATCAGCTTCATTCTGTATCATCAGAGCCTCATCCGCTTCAAGCTGTGCTGCACACACAGCTGCTTCCAGTACCGCTGTCTTTTCTTTCACAGCTGCTTTTTCATTATCAAACTCAGCTTTATCCGCACGGAGTTTATTCAGTCTTTCTATATCCTTATTTACAGTTTCCGCTTTTACATATTCTGCTTCAGCTGTTCTGAGCTTTTCATTCAGTCCGGTAACTTCCGCCCTGAGATTTTCATGATCGTTCTTCTGTGCTTCCACAAATCTTCTGAGCAGCACAACTGCCTGCTGCACATAATTTTCATCACTGCCGAATTCAGCCAGCATTCTGCACTCTTCATATTCGCCGTCAAGCACAATGCGGCCCATTTCCGAGGAAATACTGCTTTTCACTTTGCTGAATTCAGACATACAGGCATCATTCTTTTCTTTCAGACGTTTCTGGATAAGATCATAATCTATTGTATCGAACAGCTTCTGAAAAAGAGCCTTGCGTTCATCGCTCTTCGCGTTGAGGATCTTCAGGAAATCTCCCTGTGCTATCATAACTGTCTGTGAAAACTGATTCTGGTCCAGCCCGATCAGTTCCCTGATATACTTCTCAACAGCATCTGTTCCGGATACAGTTTCCTTACTGTCCAGGCACTCAAGTTCTGCATTTGCAGCCTTAGTAGTCGTGCCCTCGCCTCTCAGCTTCTTACGTTCATATTCAGGATTACGTGTAACACGGTATGTTATCCCGCGGTGCATAAATGTGAATTCCACATAAGTTTCATCTGTCAGTGCAGCAAAATCAGAGCGGAATGATCTTCCCGCCCTGCGGTTTTTCCCTCCGGAAGCTTCCCCGTAAAGGGCAAAGCTGATCCCGTCGAAAATCGTAGTCTTTCCCGCACCTGTATCACCTGTGATAAGAAAAACACCATTGCCGCTGAAGTGTTCAAAATCAACTTCAGCCCTCCCTGCATAAGGCCCGAAGGCGGACATTACAAGCTTAATAGGTCTCATATTTTTCCTCCTCCAGTTCTTTCAGCAATTCTTCCATGATACGCATCTGCTCTTCTTCAGGTTCCATATCATTATTCTGCATTTTATAAAAATCAATAAACAGATCCATTTTAGATTTGTTTTCCAGAGATTCGGCGCCGGTGATTTCAGCTTCCTCCAGCGTGCGGCTGTTATGCACTGCCATTTTTATCATATTCGGGAACACTGTTGCAACACTCACTCTGGCATCAGGCGCGATCATCTCATCTGTCAGTGTTACCCTGACATAATCCTCCGAGTAATCCATTGCCATCACTTCGGCCATAGTGCCCTTTACTTCCCTGACATCACGCGGTGATTCAAGCGGAAGCAGTCTGATTTCCGGTTCCTCTCCCTTTTCGCCTATATCTACAAGTGTCACAGATTTCCTGTGACCTGCTTCCGAAAGAGAGTATTTCATTGGCGAGCCGGCATAACGCATCGATTCTCTGCGTACTTTCTGCGGTTTATGCAGATGTCCCAGAGCCACATAATCAAAGGCATCAAAAATGGAAGCATCTATACAGTCCAGGCCCCCTACCGCAAATTCCTCACTGTCTGAAGTCTCTGCCCCTGTAACAAACTGATGACATATAATTACATTACGTATACTTGTATCTAAGTCTGAGTTATCCAGAACAGTTTTTACTGCATCTTCATAAGTAATGATCTCCTGCTGCGGATAAAATTTTCTTATCTGCAGAGGTCTGATAAACGGCATCATACTGACTGTCAGCGGACCATGTTCGTCTTCCAGATGTATCTGCTGCAGCTTTCCATCAAAACTTTCAGTTGTATATATGCCGGCTTTCTTTATGATCTGTGAAAAATAAGATATTCTCTCACTTGAATCATGATTACCGCTGATCATATAAACAGCTATATTTTTTTCTGCCAGCTGTGTCATAAAATCATCCAGCAGCATCATGGCATCACTGCCCGGTACGGACTTGTTATATACATCCCCTGCTATAATAACTCCGTCTGCATCTTCTGAAACAGCATAATCAATTATCTGACTGAGCAGGACTTTCTGATCCTCAAGTAACGGCAGATCTGAAAGTCTCCTTCCCAGATGTAAATCTGCTGTGTGCAAAAATCTCATTATTATGTCCCTTTTCCTTTCATATTGTTATATGCGTCTATTTTAACATAATTATATTTACATGTCGCGTTTTTACGCTGTCATGTTAAATTCTCTGAAAATTTCCACTTTTTAACTTAGACCATTTTAAGGTTGCATGACTATATATATTATGGTATATTTACATTACGACATCACTTTATCAGGATAAAGTGATAACGCAAAATCAAATAATACAAATCATATACATGGAG
>JAGBGL010000173.1 GCA_017936025.1 Bacillota bacterium
AAATTATGAATAACTATTGCATAATATACCGAGATTGTTTATAATTATAAACGTGTTAAAAATGTTCAACTAAACATGAATATAAAGGAGAAACGTTATGAAAAAGAATATTATTGCAATCTTACTGGCATTAGTTCTGGTATTCGCTATGACTGGATGCGGCGGCTCTGACAGCGGTGCATTAAAAGTAGGTACTGAACCTACATTCCCTCCATTCGATACAACAGATGAAGATCAGAATATCGTTGGATTCGATATGGACCTGATCAGCGCTATTGCTGAAGACCAGGGATTAGAAGTTGAATTCGTTAACCTGTCATTTGATGGACTGGTTCCGGCTGTTAAAAACGGAGATATCGACATCGTTGCTGCCGGTATGAGTATCACTGACGAAAGATTAGAGCAGGTAGACTTTACAGATGCTTACTATGATTCCCAGCTGTTCGTAGCAGTTCCTGTAGATAATACTACAATCACTGGAATCGATGATCTGACTCCTGATATGAAGGTTGCTGCACAGACTGGTACAACAGGTGCTGCAAAAGTTCAGGAACTCTATGACCAGGGTAAAATCAAAGAAGCAGTTATCCTGGACGGTCTGGACACTTGCATGATGCAGCTGATCAACGGAGATGTTTCCGCTGTAATCAACGACAAACCTGTAACTGAAACTTACATGAAAAAGCAGCCTGACAAAATCAAGATGGTAGGCGAAGCTCTGACAGCAGAAAGCTATGGCTTTGCGGTTGCTAAAGGCAACGAAGAACTGCTGGAAAAACTGAATGCAGGTCTGGCAAACGTTATTGCTGACGGTACTTTTGATGAACTGATCGAAAAATGGTTCAGCACAGCTCAGTAAGAGGCATAACAGTAAATAAATAATAACTATCTATTCGGCCTTTGATCGGATCCGGTCAAAGGTCGTTTTCACTGTATTGAATATACAGCAGTACCCGCGGAAATGTGCGCGGGAATATTAAACTTAAGGAGAGAACACATGCAAGGTTATTTGCAGGGTATAATGATAGCGGCCAAGGGAGCTCCAGTCACGCTGCTGATCTGTCTGGTTGCAGTTATAGCAGGGCTGGTCATCGGACTGCTGGTGGCTATCGCAAAGATGTCCAAAATAAAAGTGCTGAGAGGCATCGCAACTGTATATGTTGACGTCCTCAGAGGAACACCTCTGCTGGTACAGGTACTGCTCCTGGCTTATGGTATCCCACAGGTCATCGTGTCGATCACAGGTGAGCAGTTCAACTGGGGCAACTTTATCTGGGTAGGTTTCATCGCGTGCGGTATCAACAGTTCTGCATATATGGCTGAAATCATCCGAAGCGGCCTGCAGGCCATAGACAAGGGCCAGACAGAAGCTGCAAGATCCCTGGGTCTTAACAGATTCCAGACTATGAGATACATCATCGTTCCGCAGGCGTTCAAAATCATAGTGCCTGCGATGGGTAATGAATTCATCACGCTGATCAAGGAAACTTCCATCCTGTCCGTTGTCGGTATCAGAGATATCACACGTATGGGTACACTGTGGGCTTCTCAGTCATTCATGTCGTTCCAGGCATATATCGGCGTAGCCTGTGTATATCTGGTGCTGACTCTGACGTTATCCAGAGTTGTGGCATATATCGAAAGGAGGATGGCTAACGGTGATAGAGGTTAAGAATTTACATAAGGCTTTCGGCAAGCTGGAAGTTTTAAAAGGAATCACAGAGACTATCAATGATAAAGAAGTAGTCTGTGTTATCGGACCATCCGGATCCGGTAAGAGTACTTTCATCCGCTGTCTGAACCTGCTGGAAGAACCGACTGCCGGCGAAGTGTTCCTGGACGGCGAAAAAATCAATGATCCTAAAGCGGACATCGACAAGATCCGTGAAAGAATGGGGATGGTGTTCCAGAGCTTCAATCTGTTCCCGCATAAATCTGTAATGGACAATATAACTCTGGCACCGATCAAGGTAAAAGGCATGGCCAGAGAAGAGGCGGAAGCAAAAGGCAGAGAACTGCTGGAAGTAGTAGGACTTGCTGACAAGGCGGATTCTTTCCCTGCACAGCTTTCCGGCGGACAGAAGCAGCGTGTTGCGATCGCAAGAGCACTGGCTATGGACCCTGAAGTGATGCTGTTCGATGAACCTACATCTGCGCTTGACCCTGAAATGGTAGGCGAAGTACTGCAGGTTATGAAAGAACTGGCAAAGAAGGGTATGACAATGGTAATCGTGACCCACGAAATGGGCTTTGCGAAAGAAGTTGCTGACCGCGTGCTGTTCATCGACCAGGGCATTATCATGGAACAGGGAAGTCCGAAAGACATCTTTGAAAATCCTCAGAACGAAAGAACGAAGAGCTTCCTGAGCAAAGTGCTCTAGAGTCCTGCCTGCAGCTATGCTGCGCAATTTCATAAAATAATAGAAGAAAAACGACATTACGTTTTGACAGAAAATTACCTCCCTGAAGACTATAATCGAAAGAAAGAGTCTGAAGGGGGGCTTTTTTATGACTGTTTACGGTGAATTTCTGTTTCTGGAAAATGCACTTACGGGTGCTGTCATACTTGTGCTTACAGACAGAATATGCGGCCTTCCGGCCGGAAGTGGGAAATACCTGCGAATCACAGCGGGCAGCATAATGTGCGGCGTTTATGCGTTTATTTTATTTGCTGATATCCACTGGTTTCCTGTACTGATTTCAAAAGCAGTGTTTTCTTTTGCCGTAACTGCAGTGAGTTTCAGTGTGGGAACAGTAAGGATGCTTCTCAAAAGGACTGCGCTTTTTTACATCATCAGCTTTCTTATGGGAGGGATAACGATAGCGGTAATGTATATTACAGGCATGCCTGGTATGGCTGCAAATGGAAGCATATATATGTACGGTATAAAGTATATGCAGATCCTGGCGGGAGTGCTGGTGACGCTGGCTGCGGGACTGTGGCTGGAAGGATACATAAAGGAGAGGCGGCATATGGAAGCGGTTATAATGGAAGCAGTTTTGCATGTGGGAGCTGTTTCGATGAAAGTTACGGCGCTGGTGGATACCGGAAACTCGCTGAAAGATCCAGTGTCAGGATTTCCTGCAGCAGTGATGTCGCAGACTGCAGGAAAGATCTTGCTGGATGAACTCGGAGAAACTGCCGCGGAAAGATTTTGTCTGATACCTTTCAGGACAGTGAGCGGGAATGGAATGATGCAGGGACTGAGGCCGGATCACATAACTGCAGGCGGAAAAAGAATCGAGAAAACCGTTCTGGCATTTGCTGAATGTGATTTTGAGCCGTGGAAAGGTGCTGTGAAATATGATATGCTGCTGCACCGGCAGATTTTTGAGGGGAGGATTTGATTATGTACAGGGGAATGGTAATGAGGCTGAGCGTATGGATCAGGCTGAAAGAAAAAATATCGGCGCTGCTGGGAAAGGGACTGCATGAACTGCATTATATAGGGGGCAGTGATGTGCTTCCGCCGCCGCTGTCGCCCGAGCAGGAACATAAAGTGCTGGAAGCATTTACGGGAGGCAGCAGTGAAGCGAGAGCTACACTCATAGAACATAATCTCAGGCTCGTAGTGTACATATCAAAAAAATTCGAAAGTTCCGGTGTGAACATGGAAGACCTGATATCCATTGGTACGATAGGCCTTATAAAAGCTGTGAATACGTTTCGCATGGATAAAAACATAAAGCTGGCGACTTATGCATCAAGATGCATAGAAAATGAAATACTGATGTATCTGCGAAGAACCAATAAAACTAAGGGAGAAGTGTCTCTTGATGAACCGCTCAATGTGGACTGGGACGGGAACGAGCTGCTGCTGTCGGATGTGCTGGGGACTGAGCAGGATGTGATTTATACGCATCTGGAAGAAGAAGTCAACAGAAAGTTGCTTAGCTGTGCAATGGCAAAGCTTTCAGGCCGCGAACGGCAGCTGATGGAAATGCGCTACGGACTGAAAACAGGGAGAGAAATGACACAGAAAGAGGTGGCGGATGAGCTGGGTATTTCCCAGTCCTACATATCAAGACTGGAGAAAAAAATAATAGGAAGGCTGAAGAAGGAAATAAGAAAGCTGGGATAACACGGGTATGCTGAATATACAGGAATTGAATGAATAAATATTCGTACACGATAATAAAAATGCTAAAAAGTTATTGCATTGTAACAAAAATGGGTGTAATATATTTATGTAAATTCACAATACAGTATCTCTATGCGTCCGGCATAGAGCAGAGATAAATGGTAAGGAAGAGGAGACAGGAATATGGATAAGAAATACAAGATTTTTATTGATGGTGCAGAAGGAACTACGGGACTCCAGATACATGAGAGATTCGAAGGCAGAACGGATATCGAACTGCTTGTGATCGATCCTGAGCTGAGGAAAGACCCGGAAGAACGAAAAAGGCTCATCAATGAATCTGATATCACATTCCTATGCCTTCCGGATGCTGCTTCCAGAGAAGCAGTCTCTTTTATAAATGAAGACAATGATCATACAAAAATTATAGATGCTTCCACAGCTCACAGAACAAATCCTGACTGGGATTATGGATTCCCTGAGCTGTCACCGCAGCACAGAGAAGCACTGAAGACTTCGAGACGTGTAGCGGTGCCGGGCTGCTATGCCAGCGGGTTTATTTCATGCGTATATCCGCTGGTAAAAGCAGGCGTGCTGCCGGCTGATTATCCGGTAGTGTGCCACGGCGTGTCAGGATATTCCGGCGGCGGCAAGAAAATGATCGCGGTGCTGGAGGGGGATAAACCGGAGGAATGCTACTCCCCAAGACAGTATGCACTGGGGCAGACTCATAAACACCAGCCTGAAATGCAGAAAATATGCGGACTTGAATACAAACCGGTGTTCAATCCGATCGTAGACGATTATTACAACGGCATGGTCGTATCTGTACCGCTTCATACAAGACTGTTAAGCAAGCCGTATACGGCAGAAGAAATCCACGAAATCATGAGCAGACATTACGAAGGACAGACTTTTGTAAAAGTTATGGAATTCGGTGCTGCTGAGACTTGTCCTGATGGCTTCCTTCCGTCCAATACGCTGGCGGGAACCAATCAGATGCAGATCTTTGTGTGCGGAAACGATGAGCAGGTGCTGATTGCTTCCAGACTGGACAACCTTGGCAAAGGTGCTTCCGGGGCAGCGGTTCAGTGCATGAATATCATGATGGGTATAGATGAAACTACAGGGTTATTATAGGAGATGAAGAAGATGATGAAATACATAGACGGCGGCGTATGCGCTGCAACGGGATTCAAGGCTGCAGGAGTTCACTGCGGGATCCGTAACAAGAATACAGATAAAAAAGACCTGGCACTGATCGTCAGCGATGTGATGTGCAGTGCTGCGGCAGTATATACAAAAATAAAGTGAAAGGTGCGCCTATCACAGTTACAAAAAATAATATAGAAGACGGCAAGGCTATTGCAGTCATCGTAAACAGCGGAAATGCAAATACATGTGCGCCGGGCGGTATCGAGATGGCCCAGTGGACATGCCAGCTGGCAGCGGATGCGATCGGTGCGCAGGCAAAAGACATCATCGTATGCTCTACAGGAGTTATCGGCGAACCTCTGGATAAAGAACCTTTCAAAGCAGGCATCGGCCCTGTGACAGAGGCTCTCAGCTATGACGGAGGACATGCTGCAGCAGAAGCGATCATGACTACTGACACGGTTCCGAAAGAATGTGCTGTTGAGTTTGAACTGGGCGGTAAAATCTGCAGACTGGGCGCTATTGCTAAAGGCAGCGGAATGATCAATCCTAACATGGCGACAATGCTTTCGTTTATTACGACAGACGCGGCGATTTCCCCTGAAATGCTCCAGAAAGCTTTGTCTGAAGATATCAAAGATACATATAACCAGATCAGTGTGGATGGAGATACTTCCACAAACGATACTGTTGCTGTCATGGCAAACGGTCTTGCGGGCAACGACGAAATAACTGAAGACGGCGAAGATTTCTTTATCTTCCGCCAGGCTCTCAATGCAGTAACTACAGTGCTGGCAAAAAAACTGGCAGCTGACGGTGAAGGGGCTTCCAAGCTGATCGAATGCATCGTCAGCGGGACAGCTGACAAAGAAACAGCAAGAAAGATCTCAAAATCCGTTATCAGCTCCGACCTGCTGAAGGCTGCGATGTTCGGAGAAGATGCCAACTGGGGCCGTGTGCTGTGTGCGATCGGTTACACAGATGCTGAGTTCGATGCAGATGATATACAGGTGGTAATGTCTTCTGAAAAGGGAAGCGTCAAGGTGTGCGAACACTCTGCATTATCTCCGTACAGTGAGGATGAAGCTGCAGTCGTGCTTTCGGCAAAAGAAATCCAGATCGCGGTTCATATGAACCAGGGAGACGGATCTGCGGCAGCATGGGGATGTGATCTGACTTACGACTACGTACAGATCAATGGAGATTACCGTTCGTAAAAGGAGAAGCAACATGTCATTACAGAAATATATTGATAAGGCGGAAGTCCTCATTGAGGCTCTGCCATACATAACAAAATTCAATGGAAAAATCATCGTTATCAAGTACGGCGGAAGCGCTATGCTGGATGAAGAACTGAAGAGAAAAGTCATCGAAGATATCGTTCTGCTGAAGATGGTAGGATTCAAGCCTATCATTGTTCACGGCGGCGGTAAGGAAATCAGCAAATGGGTGAAGAAATCCGGTATGGAACCTAATTTCATCGAGGGGCTGCGTGTTACAGACGAAGCTACTATCGAACTGGTTGAGATGGTCCTGGGTAAAGTAAACAACGAACTTGTAAGACTGGTACACAGCCTGGGCGTAAAAGCGCTGGGTGTCAGCGGAATGGACGGCGATCTGCTGCAGGTGGACAAGAAAATCATAGAAGCAGGCGACATCGGATTCGTGGGAGATGTGAAGCAGGTAAATCCTCAGGTCATCTACGATCTGCTGGATGACGATTATCTGCCTATCGTTTATCCTGTGGGAATCGGTGATGACGGAAAACCTTATAATATCAATGCTGACGAAGCTGCAGGCGCTATCGCGAAGGCTATCGGTGCTGAAAAACTGGCGTTCCTGACAGACACAGAAGGCGTTTATATGGACATAAATGATCCTGATTCAAGGATCTCACAGCTGGGAGTTGAAGAGGCTCAGAAGCTTATTGAAGAAGGCGTCATCGCAGGAGGTATGATCCCTAAGATCATGAACTGCGTGGAAGCGGTCGAAGGCGGTGTTAACCGTGTCCACATCCTGGACGGAAGACTTCCGCACTGCGTCCTGCTGGAAATCTTCACTAACAAAGGTATCGGTACTATGATCCTTAAAGACAGCGAGGTGGAAAAATAATGGCAGACATTAAAGCTTTAGATAAAGAATATATCGTCGGTACATACGGCCGTTTTGATCTGGTGGCAGAAAGCGGTTCCGGTGCTGTATGCATAGATGCTGACGGAAAAGAATATATCGATTTTACTTCCGGTATCGGAGTGAACTCTCTTGGTTTCTGTGATCCGGGCTGGGTAAAGGCTGTTACTGAGCAGCTTTCAAAAATCCAGCATATTTCAAACCTGTTTTATACAGAGCCGTGTGTGAAAGTCGCAGAGCTTCTGGTAAAGCGTACGGGCATGAGCAAAGTGTTCTTTGCGAACTCCGGTGCGGAAGCCAATGAAGTTGCGATCAAGGCTGCAAGAAAATACAGCAATAATAAATACGGCGATGATACTAACCATATAGTGACACTGGAAAATTCTTTCCATGGCAGAACGATGGCTACGATCACGGCTACAGGACAGGACGGATATCATAAAGATTTTTATCCGTTTGTGCAGGGCTTCTCTTATGCGAAAGCGAACGACATCGAGGATCTCTACGCCAAAGTCACTGAAGAGACATGCGCGGTTATGATCGAGCTGGTCCAGGGCGAAGGCGGCGTGATGAATCTGGACAAGGAATATGTGAAAGCGGTCGAGGCTTACTGCCGTCAGGAAGATATGATGTTCATTATCGATGAAGTACAGACCGGAGTTGGCAGAACAGGCCACCTCTTCGCGTTCCAGGCGTTCGATGTGAAACCTGATATCGTTACTTTTGCAAAAGGCATCGGAGGAGGGCTCCCGATCGGCGGAGCACTGTTTTCTGAAACTGCGGCGGAGATCCTGAAACCGGGGGATCACGGAACTACTTACGGAGGAAATCCTGTTGCGTGTGCGGGAGCATATGAAGTGCTGTCCCGTATCGATGACGAGTTCCTTGCAGAAGTACGTGCAAAAGGTGACTATTTCAGAGAAAAACTCTCGGCCGTGGATGAGGTCGAATCCATCAGCGGAATGGGACTTATGATCGGTATCAAGCTGAAGGAAAAAGCTGCAAAGGATGTAGTGGGTGCGGCACTGGCAGAAGGCCTGCTGCTGCTGACGGCGAAAGATAAGGTGAGATTGCTTCCACCTCTGAACATTACTTATGATGAGATCGATAAAGGTCTGGCAATTCTTGAAAAGCTGTTATAAAATGTTTAGTGAGCGCCTGCCCAGTGCAGGCGCATTGACATGGAAAAGAGGGAAGAGATTTGAATTGCGAATTCAAGAGAAAACTGCCTATACCTATGGATATAAAAGAGCTGCATCCGATGACTTTTGAGATGCAGCAGACATGGGAAAAGCGAGATAAAGAGATTAAAAAAGTGTTTACCGGTGAGAGCGACAAGTTCCTGCTGATAATCGGTCCGTGCTCAGCGGATTATGAAGATTCTGTTATAGATTATGTCAGCAGGCTGCGCAAGGTGCAGGATAAAGTGGAGGATAAGATCATTATTATTCCGCGTGTCTACACTAACAAGCCAAGAACTACAGGTGACGGATATAAGGGGATGCTGCATCAGCCTAATCCGCTGGAAGATGCGGATCTTCTGGAGGGGCTGATCAAGATCAGAAAAGTACACATGCGTGCGCTGAAGGAATATGGATTCTCCTGCGCAGATGAGATGCTCTATCCTGAAAATTACAGGTACCTGTCAGATATCCTGGGATATGTTGCGATTGGTGCACGTTCGACAGAGAATCAGCAGCACCGTCTGGTTGCCAGCGCGATCGATGTTCCTGTAGGATTGAAAAATCCGACGAGCGGAGATCTTTCTATCATGATGAATTCCATAACTGCGGCACAGCATCCGCATACGTTCATTTACCGCGGATGGGATGTCAGCAGTTTCGGAAACAAATATGCGCATGCGATCCTGCGCGGCGGAATGAATATCCGGGGCGAAAATATTTCCAACTATCATTATGAAGATCTGATGAAGGTGTATGAGGAATATCAGAAAAGAGATCTGGCAAATATGGGTGTGATCATAGACTGCAACCATGCCAATTCCAATAAAAAATATCTGGAGCAGATACGCATCAGCAAAGATGTCCTGCACAGCTGCAGACTCAGTAAAGACATCAGAGGACTGGTAAAAGGCCTGATGATCGAAAGCTATATAGAAGACGGCAGACAGGATGCCTCCTGCGGTGTTTACGGACAGTCCATCACAGACCCATGTCTTGGATGGGAGAAAACAGAAAAGTTAATATACGATATCGCAGATGAACTGTAGAATGAATGCGTGTGAATTGATGACCGGCTTTTTGCCGGTCTTTTTTTATAAAAACTGCCTTCCGGCGCATGAAAACAGCTGCGGCTGAGCATAAATAATATATACATTTTGCTAATGGGGAGCAAAAGGGATGCGAGGTCCGGAATTTGGCGAGTAAAGTAGTTATCTGCGGAGTTAATACATCTAAACTGCCGCGTTATAAAGACCATGAAATGGCTGCGATGATGCAGCAGATAAAGGCTGGTGACGCGCAGGTGCGTGATGAATTTATCCGGGGTAATCTGAGGCTTGTTCTCAGTGTGATACAGAAATTCAATAACAGGG
This sequence comes from Bacillota bacterium, assembly GCA_017936025.1. Classification (GTDB taxonomy): domain Bacteria; phylum Bacillota; class Clostridia; order Peptostreptococcales; family Anaerovoracaceae; genus RGIG9096. The sequence continues at coordinate 9,922 of JAGBGL010000173.1, forward strand.
GAGAGAATCCTGATGATCTTTTTCAGGTGGGATGTATAGGGCTCATAAAGGCGCTGGATAATTTCGATACGTCACATGGGGTGAAGTTCAGTACGTATGCGGTGCCGATGATCATAGGCGAAGTAAAACGCTATCTGAGGGATAACAACAGTATCAGGGTATCAAGATCACTTAGAGATATTGCGTATAAGGCGTTCATGGCAAAGGAAAAACTGTCTAATCAGCTTCAGAGAGAACCTACGATTTCAGAAATTGCACGGGAAATCGAGGTAAAGAGGGAGGATGTTGTCATGGCGCTCGACTCGGTCCAGGAACCGGTGTCTCTGTTTGAGCCGGTATTTCATGACAACGGCGATGCCGTGTACGTGATGGATCAGGTTAAAGATATGAAAAATACGGATGCAAAGTGGATCGAGAATATATCGCTTTCGGAAGCAATGAAAAAACTGACGCCGAGGGAGCAGAAGATTCTGACCATGCGTTTTTTTGAGGGTAAAACGCAGATGGAAGTGGCAAAAGAAATATCGATCAGTCAGGCTCAGGTGTCCAGACTGGAAAAAAATGCGCTGAATTATATGCGTAAAATACTGTAAAAAAAATAGCGGGAAGGAGCGCCGGATTTGCTGCTGAGAAGGCACTCTGACCGCAATATATTGGAAATGCTTGCTTTTTGGGTTGTAATGACATATAATGGGAAAGATTGATTTGAAAAAAATGTAAATTTTGATAAGAAAATTAACCTAAAAGGAGACTTTTATGAGAAAGAAGATAATTTCATACTTGTTAGTCTTTTGCATGGTTGCGGCAATCTTTCCGGCATTTACGGCAAGTGCTTCTGCGACATCATCTCAGCAGGATCTGCTGGTCGCACATGCAAGGACTCATGTAGGAAATCAATACAATACGTTATATGACAGAGGGCCTTTTAAAAACAGAAACGCATGGTGTGCGGAATTCGTCCAGCATTGTTCGGAGGTCACAGGCCTGGGAGACATTATCCCGACAGCAGGCTGTGAACTGGCTACGAACATGGCACCAAATGTTGTAAATAATAAGGGCGGGAAAATCACATTTGTTAATAAAAGTGCTTATAACTCGCAGAAAGGCAGATTCACAAGTTCGAGAGTAACATATAATGCGTCTTATCAGCCAAGGAAAGGCGATCTTATTTTCTTTTACGGCGGAAGCTCAGGAAGAATGTCACATGTGGGGATCGTTGCTGAAAACTGCTCCAATCCTACTAAAAATGTCAGAACTATAGAAGGAAATGTAACAGGAGGAATATCCAGCCGCCGTATTGTATATGAATATACAAACCGTAAGGGCTATACAGGCGAAACAATAGCGGCATATGTAACGCCTAATTATCAGGCGCTGAAAGGAACACGTTTTGCAGGTGCAGACAGATATGCCACGTCACTTGCAATAGCTGATGCCCTGAAATCCACAAAAGGCATCTCCCGATTTGATAATATCGTTGTTGCATATGGCATGAATTATCAGGATGCACTGACAGGAGGATATCTGGCGAAAGTTAAAAATGCGCCGATCCTGCTGGTAGACAAACATAAAGAAGCCGAAATAGGCAATTATATTTCCAATAATCTGGCAAGCGGCGGAACGGTATATCTGCTGGGCGGTACCGGAGCTGTTTCTGAAAACTTTGAAAACAGAATCAGTGGAATCGCAGGGACAAATGTTGTGCGCCTCGGCGGCATCGACAGATATGATACAAACCTGAAGATACTTGCGGAAGCAGGTGCAGATACGGGCAAACTGCTGATCTGTACAGGGAAAGGATATGCGGACAGTTTATCTGCTTCGGCTGCAGGTATCCCGGTAATGCTTGTAGGTGATGCAATCACAGAAGAGCAGGCAGCATACATAGAATCACTGGGAGAAATCAGCATATATGTTATCGGAGGAACGGGTGCAGTAAGCGATGCAGTTTTTATACAGCTGGCATCTTACGGAATGCCGCTTGAACGTATCGGAGGAACGGACAGATATAATACTTCCCGACTGGTTGCCGAAAGATTCTGCAGTGCAGGTTCCGGTAAAGCAGTTCTTGCTTCAGGCGGGAACTTCCCTGACGGGTTGTCCGGAGGTCCTCTGGCGATGGCAATGGAAGCACCTCTTCTGCTGGCAAGCACTTATGATGCTTCTCAGGCAGGAACTGTAGTGAGCAGACTCGGAGCTAATAATATTTACGTGCTGGGTGGACATTCTCTGATTTCCAACGGAGCAGTGAACAGGATAGTTAAATAAACTTATAAATGAACAGCGCGGGCGTTTTGCCGGCGCTGTTTCAGTAAAAAGAGGACTATATGTGCGGTAAGCGGAAAGTATAAAATAATCACAAATGTCCAGCAAAAACACTTGACACTAAATGGGCTGTATCGTATAATAATTAAGGTTGTAAAACTGTCAAGCTTTATAGCTTGTCAAGATAAGGGGTAGAATACATGAATTTTGATAATATAGCGCATGTAAATCTGCTGTTCGATTTTTACGGAAAACTGCTGACGAAACGTCAGAAAGAGGCCATGGAACTTTATTACGAAGAGAACCTTTCACTTTCTGAAATCGCAGACGAATTCCAGATCAGCAGACAGGGCGTGCACGATGCTTTGAAAAATGCTGAAAAAGCATTAAAAGGATATGAAGAAAAGCTGGGGCTTGTTGAAAAGATGCAGCAGAGCCGTCAGGCGATGGAAGAGATAGATGCTTCCATAGATGAGCTGACAGCGCACTGCAGCGACAGTGCAATGGCTGAAAAGCTCCAGAAAATCAAGACTATTATAGATAGACAGTTAGATCAGTAGGAGGTTACCGGATGGCATTTGAAGGTTTATCAGAAAAACT